>JAYEKB010000257.1:0-2751 GCA_034660835.1 Thermodesulfobacteriota bacterium | reverse complement strand
CACCGAAGGCAAGCCGATGCGACCGCACCTGCTTTGTCGCTGCAGGAGCAGGCATAGGCAACTATAGCCTACTCCTGCGCTCAGCGCATCTGCAGCCGCCTCGACTTGTGAAATATGCGGGCTAAACAATAAAAAAAGGCGTGAAAAAACCTTCACTAATTTTGAAGGATTCTTCACGCCTCGGTTTTTTTCAGGTCAACAGTTATCCGATCACACAGAGAACCGCACCTTTTGTGACACTTTCGCCACTCTCAAATTTAATGCTTTTTACAACCCCGTCAACCGGAGCAGGCAGAGAGTTCTCCATTTTCATGGCTTCCAGCACAACTACCGGATCTCCCGTTTTGACACTCTCACCCTCATTTTTCAGATATTTCACTATCATACCGGGCATGGGAGCCAGCAAAAGAGCTCCCTCCGTATCTGCTGCTGCAGCTTCTGGTGCAACCAGTGCAGCGGCAGGAGCGGAAGCTGGAGGTGGTGACGCAGGTGCTGGAGCAGCAGGGACTGGAGGTGCTGCCGCAACCGGTGCTGAAAATACTACCTGCGGTTGTTCCCCTGTCGGATCAACTTCAACGTTGAAGTATTCATTATCGACAAAAACATTAAATGTCCGTAAGCCTTCCGACTTAGCAGGCTCATCACTTTTACGTTCAATGAGTTCACCGGCCTTTGCCTTCTTTATCAACTCATCCCGTTTTTGTACATCTTCCAGGGTTATTGGTTTTACATTGTCGGGAACTTCTTTCTTGCCATACTTCCATTCCAGGAATTTTTTACCTGTAACCGGAAACTGCGCATACAGGATCAGGTCATCCATATCAACAGCAAGATCCCCAATCTCGGCTTTGGCATTTTCAAGCTCAGGTTCGAGTACTTCAGCGGGACGACAGCTGATAGGCTCCTCTCCTCGGGGATATCCCTTTAAAGCCTTTTTCTGCACTTCTTTATTAATCGGTACAGCTGTTTTGCCATAAAGTCCATAGCAGAGATCTTTCACCTGCCCGGTAATCATCTTATATCTTTCATCGGGTGTGTCGTGCAGAACATTATTGACCGTCTGCACCCCGACTATCTGACTGGTCGGTGTAACCAGTGGAATCTGGCCCAGATCCTTTCTTACGCGCGGGAGTTCCTTGTATACTTCACCAATCTTATCCAATGCATCCATTTCACGAAGCTGGTTAACGAGATTTGAGAGCATTCCTCCCGGTGTCTGGTGCAGCAAAACGTTAATATCAACAATTGAAACCTTTGAATCATCAAGCAGATGCTTGTATTTGGGCATGACCTCTTTTTCCAGAACTTCATTAATAGCTGCCAGCTTTTTAATATCAAAGCCGGTATCGCGACTGGTTCCCAAAAGAGCCATCACAAGGGGTTCAACAGCTGCATGAGAGGTTCGATAGGCATACGGAGTCATACAGGTGTCGACAATATCCACTCCCGCCTCAATTGCCTTGAGGTGAGTCATCGGCGACATACCGGAAGTGAAATGGCTGTGCAGGTGAATGGGTATCGTCACAGCCTCTTTCAATGCCTTGATCAGCGGATAGGCATCATAGGGAGCCATGAGACCTGCCATATCTTTAATACAGACGGAATCTGCACCCATAGATTCCAGTGTTTTTGCGCGATCAATAAAGTAATCAAGATTATACACTTCACCGCCAAGCCGCGGTTCGGTCAAAGTATAACAGATACAGCCTTGAAAATGTTTGCCGCATTTCTTAATCTGCTCAACAACAGTCTCAAAATTTCGATAATCATTTAAGGCATCAAAAGTTCTGAAAATATCCATGCCGTTTTCAGCAGCTCTGTCCACAAAGGCATAGGCCAGATCATCCGCATAATTCCTGTAACCCACTAAATTTTGGGCACGCAGCAACATGGAAAAGGGCGTTTTTTTAATATAGCGTTTCAATGTGCGCAGACGTTCCCAGGGGTCCTCGTTAAGAAACCGGTGCATGGTGTCAAAGGTTGCCCCTCCCCAGGTCTCAATAGCCCAAAAGCCGATTTCATCAATCATCTCGGCTACTGGAATCATGTCTTCAGTACGGCCTCGTGTGGCAAACAGAGACTGATGGCCGTCACGGAGTGACAGATCCATTATTTTTACCGGATTCTTCGCCTCAGGTCGGTCTGCGGAATAATCCATTGGGGTCATCTTCACTTGATCACTCATCCTATATCTCCTATTGTGTTGCCTGGTCGTTAACTATAAATATTACAATCGCACAAACGTTCTTAACTGTGTCAACTTGCGCATCATCATCATCTCCTGACGACCACTATGCCCCCATTGACTAAGGCCTGTTATTCCCGGATCTTTCAGCCCACCTTCCTGCTCAGCCACCAGCGCCTGTTCCTGTTCCAAGTAGAGACCAACAGCGGCCAGTGCAGCGGCCATTTTCTTTTCCTTCGCTGCCATCAATTCACCTTATTTTTTGTATCATAATAAACTGCGCTTCTTCGCTCCTGAAAGGAGTACTCAAAACAGAACAAATTAAGTGTTATATATTGCATACTCAGTTTCCTGCCCCAGCAACATGTCAATTTCATCTTGGATTTCTGCTCTGTGGGGATCCTTTACCCATCTGTTCCAATCCTCGACTGATTGCCAGGTGCTGATCACCATGGTTTCACCAATGTCATCTATCCGCCTGAGCGTCTCCCCGGAAATATATCCGGGCTGCTCCAGAGTGAGTGACCTGAGTTTTTTTAAAAGCGTTGATAATTCAACTGCATTTT
>JAYEKB010000256.1:0-2757 GCA_034660835.1 Thermodesulfobacteriota bacterium | reverse complement strand
GGTGAGCACGGCCAGGGAAATACCTCTGTCTGACACTGCCTGCAGGGTATGCTCAATAATCCGCGTCACCCCTCCGGGCTGCAGATGATGATGAACAATGGCTATGCGCATGATTTTATTGATCCAGGCCGAACTTTTTTCGGTAAGCTGCTATCTCTATCATTGGCGGACGCTCCTCTTCAAAGATCTCGTGGATCACCTGCTCGTACCGGTTTTCCTGGGCCTGGAACTGCCGCAGATTAGAGGTCAATTCCGGCAGGTCGGTGACAATGCCCCGGGCCTTGAGCCGTTTAAAAAAGGCCCTCATAATACCAAAGGACATCTTGCCCAGGTCCCGTGTCTCCTGATGCCGATGCACCCGCTGATCCAGGTCGGTCTGGGCAAAGGCCTCCAGGCCGTACTCTGAATAGACATCGATAAGATGCGAGGTCTCAACACCGTAGCCCACAGGGAAAGGAATTCGATCAAGGATCTCCCGGCGCACTGCATACTCGCCGGACAGCGGCTGAATAATAGCAGTCAGTTCCGGGAAAAAAAGGGAAAAGAGAGGGCGGACAAGAATTTCGGTCACCCGTCCCCCGCCCGTAGGCCGGATCTCATTGGACAGGGCCAGGGGCCGATCATAAAAGGCTTTTACATATTTGATTTCCGGGCGATGGATAAGAGGGGCCACCAGGCCGTAAACAAAACGGGGATGGATATTCTTAATATCCGCGTCCACGTAGACAATGATATCACCCTGCAGCTGATAAATAGCCTTCCACAAATTTTCGCCCTTGCCCCGCTTAAACCCAAAGTCCGGCAGGATATCCGCGGAGTTGTACACATCGGCGCCAAAGGATGCGGCTATCTCCCGTGTCCGGTCCGTGGAGCCGGACTCGACCACTGCAATCTCGTCAAGCAGCGGGTAGCGGTCCTGCAACTCGGACTTAAACAGCACCACCTCCTTGCCGATGGTCTTTTCCTCATTCAGGGTCGGGATACAGAGGGAAATGCTCAGGCCGCGTTTTTCCTTTTCCTTAATGAGGCGCAGCAGGTCCCAGAACTGGCTGTAGTGAAAGGTATTGGCCTGCAGCCAGTTATTAATATTCAACACAGTGACCTCCATCAATGGCCAACAGGATGCCGATCAGTTGCGCCACCCCCGTAAGAATCGGCTCGATTTCAATATATTCATCCGGATAGTTGACATTGTCACCGTTGGTAATCCCGATGCAGACAGCAGGAATATCCTTCTCCGCGTATGGGGAAAAAGTGGCCGAATAGATGCTGCCCCTGGGCTGCAGGTCAAGGGTTGTCATGACCCGCCGGGTCAACAGCACCAGGGGATGGCTGGAATCAAGACCGCCGGCCATGGTACTGGCAATCACTTCAAGATGAGCGGATACACCTTTTTCCTTGCCAACCTCGTCAAGGAGGTTCTCAACCTTCTCTTTACTCTCCATCAGGGTCTGGTCCGAATCACTGCGCAGTTGAAACTTGAGTCTGGCATTGCGGGCCGGGATCTTGAAGGACGCTCCCCCTGCAACAGACCCCAGCACCAGGCCGGCATGACTTTCTTCCAACAGGGGGATGCAGCCGATCTGGTAGATGATCTGGTTCAACACCTCAATGGCGCTTTTCTGGCTGACCCTGCGGTTGACATTACAGGCAATCATACCACCGAGCGAGGCCATGGACCGGTAGCGCAGCCGACCCAGCGGCACACCCTCAATGGATACTCCAGCAGCCAGGGGACGGTTGGAGTTGGCGAGAAGAAAACGCAGCCCCTGCTGATTACCCTGTTCCAGGCTGCGGCTTGCGCCCATAAACAGCAGGTCATTGCGAAAGCGGATGTCCAGGCCTTCAAGTATCGTCGGCAAGGTAGCCAGCACAGCCAGGCTCAGCGAGTTGTCGGCAACACCGGACCCGCTGATTCTGTCGGCATTGATGGTGTAGGCATGGTCTTCACTCGCAGCAAAAGGGGTATCGGCATGGGCGGCAAGAAGGATGGTTTGTGTACCTTCCGAACCGGGAAGTACCCCAAGTCCATTGCCCAGCTCATCGGTTGAGCAGTTGTGCAGACCGCACTCGGTGAAGCGTTGTTTGAGAAAAGAGATACGTTCCTGCTCACCAAAGGTGGGAGCCGGTATCTCACCAATCATCACCACATTGGCAAGCAGCATTTCACGATAGGGTTCCAGGTCTTTCACCAGGCTGTTCACTCTGGCAATGATTTGTTCCAGGTCCATATCTGTCATATTTTCAACCTGTTCTCAGGTGGTCGAGATGCGGCCATAATCATCTTCCAGTCGTTCAGTATCATCTTCACCAAAATAATCACCAAGCTGCACCTCAATAAAGACCACATCCTCAGTTCCCTTATTCTGTACCCGGTGCACCGCCCGCAGGGCGATATCAATCGATTCCCCCGGCCCCAGTTCCAGCAGGGTATCATCAAGGGTTACCGTAGCCCGGCCACTGACAATCAACCAGTGCTCCCGCCGATGGTTGTGGCGCTGCAGGGAAAGACGCTGGCCAGGGGCAACGGTGATCCGTTTTACCTTGTGATCATCCTCGTCAGCCAGGATGGTAAACCTTCCCCATGGCCGGTGATCGGTAACCTGCACAAATTCCTCTTCTGTAATATAACTCATTTTTCCATCCAATCCTCTAACGTTAACCAGCAGCACTGATAGGGTGCCAGCACCACTGTATCTTTAACCCGGTTGCCTGAGATAAGATCGTGGACCGATTCATGCCCCATAAGTTCCTCTA
>JAYEKB010000255.1:0-2761 GCA_034660835.1 Thermodesulfobacteriota bacterium | reverse complement strand
GCGCATGATTTTATTGATCCAGGCCGAACTTTTTTCGGTAAGCTGCTATCTCTATCATTGGCGGACGCTCCTCTTCAAAGATCTCGTGGATCAATAAAATCATGCGCATAGCCATTGTTCATCATCATCTGCAGCCCGGAGGGGTGACGCGGATTATTGAGCATACCCTGCAGGCAGTGTCAGACAGAGGTATTTCCCTGGCCGTGCTCACCGGTGAAGCGCCGGCTATGGAGTGGCCCGAGAACTACAGGGTCATTCCCGGTCTGCAGTATGAACCGGTCCGGGCCCCGGTTTCCTCTGCTGAACTGGCACAGGAAATGGAGCAGCAGGCAAAGGACATCCTGGGTGCGGAACCGGATATCTGGCATATTCACAACCACAGCCTGGGAAAGAACCTGGCTCTTCCCGGCGCGCTGCAGATTCTGGCGGCCAGGGGCTGCCACCTGCTGCTGCACATTCACGACTTTGCCGAAGACGGCCGACCGGCCAATTACCGGCTGATGCTCGACCAACTGGGCGGCGGACAACAGGCGGTACTGTCACGCTTGCTCTACCCCCTGGCCGACCATGTTCACTACGGGGTCCTCAACAGGAGGGATCATGATTTTCTCCTGCAGGCCGGGCTCCCGTCTTCCTGTCTACATCGCCTGCCCAATCCGGTGCAGCTTGGTGAAGATGCAGCCATCAATATACCGGCCCGGTTAATAGAGAAGGAAAAACAGTTGTGGTTGTATCCAACCCGGGCCATTCGCCGGAAAAATATTGGCGAGCTTCTGCTCTGGTCCGCCATAACATCAACGGACAACTGTTTTGCCACTACCATGGGGCCGCTTAATCCGAAAGAGCGGCCCCGCTACGAGGCATGGAAGCGGCTTGCCGCCAGCCTGAACCTGCCCCTCCAGTTTGAGCTGGCCTCCCGTCCGGGTGTTCACTTTGCCGGATTGCTCAGACAGGCCCGGATCCTGGTAACCACCAGTGTGAATGAAGGTTTCGGTATGGCTTTTCTTGAGCCTTGGACTGTCGGCCGGCCGGTGTGGGGACGGGATTTGCCGGAAATCACCAATGAGTTCCGCGATGCGGGCATCAAGCTGTCCGGAATGTATGAACGGGTTGACGTGCCGGTGCAATGGCTTGGTCTTGACCGCATATCCGGCAAGGCCGCTGCCGGGCTGCAACAGAGTCATGGGGCCTACGGACGCAGTCCGCAACAAAACGATCTTGAGCGGGTGCTTGCTTCCTGGATACGGAACGGGATGGTTGATTATGGTCGTTTGGATGAGGAACTGCAGGAGAAGGTACTTTGCCGCGTGGTCCGCCATCCGCAGGATGCCGGGCTGATGACTCCGTCGGCCTTGCCCGACCCCCTGGACTTCCGAAAAAATATTGCTGAAAATCGGCAGGTGCTTGCCGACAGGTACAGCCTGCAGGGATATGGAAACCGATTGATGGCCGCATACAGGCAACTGACAGACTCTACCACATCGGAACTGGATAATTTGAATGGGGAAAAACTTTTGGATCTCTTCCTGGCCCCTGAACGGCTGATGCTGCTGCGGGTAGATTGAAAAAATGCACCCCGCCCATAAAGAGGAGTTGCTGCAGCTCATCAGAAACCTGTGTCAACCCCTGGAGCCGCATCCGACCGGTTATCCGTTGAAAATGAAAACCGGCACCATGCGTTCGGTTATTTTTGACGTATACGGCACCCTGTTTGTATCTGCTGCCGGAGATGTGGGGCCTGACTCGGCGGAGGATGATGAACAGGCCTTTCGCCATGCACTGGCCGATGGCGGCTGGGACCCTGCACTACTGTCAGACAAGGTCAGCGGTGTCCGCCTCCTGCGGCAAGAGATTGCATGGGTACAGGAGCAGAAACGGCAAAGGGGTATAGAGTATCCGGAGATTAATATTCTTCAGATATGGCAGCGGGTCCTCGGGCTCCTGCAGTTGGAGAGCGGTGAAGCTCAGGGACTTCGCAGACTGGCCGTGTCCTATGAATGTCGGGTCAACCCGACCTGGCCCGGACCGGGAATTAAGGAAACATTGCAGGGGCTCAGAGAGAGGGGGGTTGTCCTTGGCATTCTCTCCAATGCCCAATTTTACACTCCGCTCATATTTGAAGCACTAATGGGGCTTTCCCCGGTCCAACTCGGTTTTGAACCGGATCTGTGCCTCTGGTCTTTTCAGGAGGGGGAGGGTAAACCCTCTCCTAACCTGTTTCCCAGGCTGCAGGCACGGTTGCAGCGACAGGCTATTGCGGGGAACAGGGTAATCTTTGTCGGCAACGACATGCTTAAGGATGTCTGGTCGGCGGCAACAGCCGGTTTCCAGACCGCTCTCTATTGCGGCGACAAGCGATCACTGCGTCTACGGCAGGACGATGTACGAGTCAGGGGGTTGAAGCCCGACCTGGTCATTGACGACCTGCGGCAGCTGCTGGACTGCATAAATCGATGGTAACCGTTCTCCGGGATAAATTTATCCAATCATTTTCAGCATAATAAAAAACGAGCGTTCCATAATGTTATCGGCTATGTTTCCTGCATGACCGAGATATTCACTTACCGTAAACGTACCATAAGCAGCAACGACGTCAACTTTCTCCGTCAACTCATCAGCGACAATCCTGATGAAACGCACGTTCCCCACCCTCCCATCACAACTTATTTGAGTTTTTTCCGCCATCAATTTACCCGAGTAAATCTGCTTCTGACAAATTCAATGCATTCAGATACCGTTTCTGCCCATCAGTAAGTGGTGC
>JAYEKB010000254.1:0-2763 GCA_034660835.1 Thermodesulfobacteriota bacterium | reverse complement strand
CTTTTTTATACCACGTCATCCCGGCAGGCTTTTAGCCGGGATCCAGAAAGATCTTTATTGCCTGGATTCCGGCTAAAAGCCTGCCGGAATGACGAGTTAAACTATCCAGTTATTCTCCGAATGACTATAATTACTTCGTTTCAATAAGAATGTTTGGGCTTATTTACCGAGGTCTGTTTTAACAGCAGTCCGAAATTACTTCAGTTCAATATCCACCTTTTCAATACTACTGGTAAAAGCAAACGGTGGTTTGTAGTCAAAGGTGACCGGCGCACCGGTATCCTCGCCGATACCAAAGGTATCAATGCCGAAGCGGCCTGCAACGGTCTTGTCGATCCTGCCCTCGGCTACTTGTTTATCGTTGATGAAGATAGCGGCCGTGCCGCCCTTTCCTGCCCCCTCTCCGTCATAGGCAAAGTCGAGCCTGAGCTTGACCTCTCCTGCGGGCAGGGATGTGTCGGATTTGACCACATAGCGGTGTTCATCAAACCAGTTGTAATGAAAGACTGGTTTTGAATCAGTAATATAAAAACTCATACCCGCAGATACTCCACCGATGGCAAAGATGACGCCCTCGGACCCCTTGTCACCAATGTTCAGGGTTGCCTCTGTGCTCCAGGAACGGTTTTTCATGTTGGGAGCGGCGGTTTCCGCAAGGCGGGTGGCTCCTTCATAGTAGGTAAAGTGTGTTGCACCCTCAGTGGCACCTGGAACCGGTGGTTTGGGGCTCATAAGACGGCCTGCGCCACGATCATCCAGGGGAAAGACATTATTTTCTTCAGCTGCCTTCAGCCACAGGGCTTTCAGTTCGGCCAGTTTTTCCGGATTTGATTCAGCTAGATCTTTTGCCTCGCTGAAATCCTTGTCCAGGTGATAGAGCTCCCATTTGTCCTTGTCCCAGTTACCGGGCGCATAATCCTGTCGCCAGGGAAAGGTGTGCTGGGCATTGGCTTTCCAGCCGTCGGCATACATGGAGCGGTTGGAAAATACCTCAAAATACTGGGCTGGACGTACTTCTGCCGCATCCGCCTTAGTAAAGGTTGCTGCGAAGGAAACACCATCCAGTGGTTTTTGCTCCACACCGTTTACACTTGTTGGCACGGAAACTCCGGCAACGTCTAAAATAGTCGGCATAATATCAATGAGATGGAGGAACTGGTCACGCATCTTGCCGTCCGGCTTGATTCGGCTTGGCCAGGAGACAACCATGGGGTTACGGGTTCCGCCAAGGTGGGAGGCAACCTGCTTCACCCACTGAAAGGGAGTGTTTCCGGCCCAGGCCCAGCCCACAGGATAATGGGGCTCGGTGCTTGGATCGCCAATCTCATCAAAACGGGCCAAAGTCTCTTCAATGGTTGTCTTTTCACCGTTTAGCATCTTGATTTCGTTCACCGTACCGTCAGGTCCACCTTCAGAAGATGCGCCGTTGTCGCCGACGATGTAGATGATCAGGGTATTGTCGCCGTCAGGAAGTTCGCCCACCGCATCGACCAGACGACCAACTTCGTGATCGGTAAAGGCAAAATAACCGGCAAAGTTTTCAATGAGCCGGGTGTACAGCTTTTTCTGCTCAGCGGAAAGTGAGTCCCAGGCCGGAACCCAGTCGGGCCGTATGGTGAGCTCGGTGTCGGCAGGGATAATACCCATCTCTTTTTGCTGGGCAATGATCTGCTCACGTGCCTTGTCCCAGCCCATATCAAATTTGCCGGTAAACTGCTCACGCCATTCCTTGGTGACGTGGTGTGGCGCATGCATGGCACCGGGTGCAAAATACATAAAAAACGGCTTGTTTGGAGCAACGGATTTGTTGTAGCGCATCCACTGAATGGCCTTGTCGGTCATGTCGGTCATGAAGTGATAGCCTTCTTCGGGTGATTTGTCCGGTTCCACCGCTGTTGTGTTTTCAAAAATAACCGGATAATACTGGTGGGTTTCTCCAGCATGAAACCCGTAAAAATAGTCAAAACCAAGTCCTGACGGCCAGCGGTCAAAAGGTCCGGCAACACTGGTTTCCCAGTCCGGGGTGTTGTGGTTTTTGCCAAACCAGGAGGTGGAGTAGCCGTTCTGCTTGAGCACTTCGGCTACCGTTGCCGTGGAACGTGGAATCATACAGTTATAGCTGGGATAGCCGGTGGCCCATTCCATGAGAAAACCAAAACCGGAATCGTGATGATTGCGCCCGGTGAGCAGGGCGGCGCGGCTGGGTGAACAGATGGCCGTGGTATGAAAACGATTATAACGCAGGCCCTGGTCTGCCAGGGTATCCAGGTTCGGGGTGGGGATAAGGCCGCCGAATGTGGAGGTTTGACCAAAACCGACATCATCAAGAAGAACAACCAGAATATTTGGTGCATCTTCTTTAGGTGCAGGCAGTTTGGGCCATGCTTCTTCCGATTCCTTGTAATTTTCCCCGACCTTCCCCTCAAATGGGGCAGGCGGAATGGGCAGAACCGATCCGGACCGGTCTGCTGCCAGGGCTGGGGTGCTCACCAGTGATCCTGCGATGATTGTTGTGATACAGATGAGACGATTACGGTTGCCTTTCATTTTTTGGGGCCCTCCAGTTGATGTACCCGTACAGACTGCCGCCGGGAAAACCGGCGGCAGTGTTAGATGCTGTTGCAATAGTAAAGGATTCCTAACCCGCATATTTCATGAACACTTTGCTCATTTTAAGGTAACCTCTGTAAATCATATGATAAAATTGCGCATTATTCCCTACTTTAAATTTGCAAAGTGTTCACCGAAGGCAAGCCGATGCGA
>JAYEKB010000253.1:0-2765 GCA_034660835.1 Thermodesulfobacteriota bacterium | reverse complement strand
TAAATGAGAAATCTTGATAAAGGTAGCATTAAACTGCTACTGTATGCAAATGGAACATATTGTTAAAATTGAAAAGGTAATTACAGGCGGCAAAGGTCTGGCACGTCTAGATACCGGCAAGGTTATCATGACCGATTTTGTGCTGGCTGGTGAAACTGTGCGGCTTCGCGAGGTAAAGCAATACCCCGGTTACATTGAGGGTGAGCTGGTTGAAATTGTTACCCCTTCAGCAGCAAGAGTCAAGCCGGGTTGTGTGTATTTTGAGGAATGTGGTGGCTGTGACCTGCAGCACGGTGATTACCCTGAACAATTGAAGATTAAACAGGCTATTGTCAAAGAGGCAATGGATCGGGCAAGAATTTCGCTGCCACAAGATGGGCTGCAGGATATTATCCCCTCCCCTGCCATGTGGGGATACCGCTACCGATTGCGACTGAAAATTGATCGGAATGGTCAACCCGGTTTTTTTAAAAAAAGGAGCAATTATTTTGTTGCCATCAGCACGTGCCCGGTAGCAACAGACCCTGTAAATGCTGCCCTTGCCAAACTGCAGACAACAGGATGCCTGAAGGAGTTGGCAGGAAACTGTAATGAAGTGGAACTTCTCCAGTCTCCGATTGACGGTAAGATCACCCTGGTACTCCTGCTGAAGATAAAACAAACAATTCCTGCTGCAGATCTCCAGTCCATTTCCGCTCGCGCAGATATCGATTGTATCGGCTGCACAACAGGTAAAAAATATTACCAGCTTGTACCTCCACAAGAACCTGCCCCCCTTGCGCAGAAAATCTCCCTGCATAATTGGCAACAGGGCTGTACCCTGTACTGGTCCGGCGGATGTTTTTCTCAGGTCAATGCCCGTCAAAACGAACAGCTGATACGCCTTGCATCTGATCTTGCAGGAGAGCTCAAGGGGAAGACCGTGCTTGATTTGTACTGCGGAATGGGCAATTTTTCTATCCCTCTGGCCCTGCGGGGAGCGGCAGTAACAGGAATTGAACAAAACCCGGAAAGTATCCGTTGGGCTCGGTTCAACGCCGAGTCCGCCGGAGTTATGTGCAGTTTTTTTGTTTCCGACGTACTGAACAGCCTACGTGAACTGACAAAAAACAGACAGCAGGTAGATACCATTATTCTTGATCCGCCGCGCCGGGGTATCGGCAAAGCAGCCAACCTGCTACCCGAACTTCAACCACAGCAGATTATCTATATTTCCTGCGATCCTGCCACACTGGCCCGGGATCTGGCCTCACTGTGCGACAGGGGCTACTCGCTTGGCCGGCTGATCCCCGTGGACATGTTTCCCCAGACCCACCACATTGAATCCGTGGCCCTGCTTGAAAAAAATTGACATCCGCCCGGGTTCGCACTAATTATAATTGTTTGACTTTCTGAGCCTGTTACAGGCCTTGTTAAAAAAGTTACGTTTTCCCACAAAAGCACAGATAATCGCAGATTTTTAACCCTGCGATTATCTGTGCTTTTGTGGTTACGTTTGAGGTTTTTATTATGTCGATAATTTCAGACAGCGATTTTTCAGCCAACGGATTACCCTTGCTGATAGGCTCTCTACCGCTGACCGACCACCGGGAAGCCCTGGATTGGATTTTTACTGCCACCCCGGAAATTCCTCTCTGGCCGCAACTGCCGACAAACCCGTTTGAACGTATGATGCCCCAGTTTGCCGAAGGAATCCCCTGCATCAGGGAAGAAGACCTGACTGATCCTGAAGGCCGTATCCTCTTTGACGTCAGTAGAGCCAACTTTGGAAAAGACATGCTGGCCTTTTTTGAAGAGTACATGGCTGTTGTTGAGGATCCGGAAAAACTGACAGATTCCCGTTTCAAAGTCAGTTTTGACCGGGCTGAAGGATTGTACCTGTTGGCCGAAGCCATTAGTGCCAGAGAAGATCTTGTTGCTGTAAAAGGCCAGGTGACCGGACCCTTTACCATGCTCACCGGCATCAAAGACCGTGAAGGGAGGGCCGGGTATTATAATGAAACCATCCGGGAGATGGTCATCAAGGGCATTGCCATGAAATCGGCCTGGCAGACCAGACTTCTTGCCGGCAAGACCGACAAACAGGTCATCATGTTTATTGATGAACCCTCCCTTGCCGGACTTGGATCCTCGGCTTTTATCTCGGTCACTGCTGCTGAAATCCAGGAAATGATTAACGAGGTCGCAGGTGCAATCCATCAGGCGGGCGGCCTGGCAGGTATCCATGTCTGCGCCAACACAGACTGGGAACTGCTGCTTGAGTCACAGATTGATATCTTGAGTTTTGATGCCTACAGTTTTTTTGATAAGTTCGCACCACTTAAGAACACAATCAATACCTACCTCGACCGTGGCTCCATTATTGCCTGGGGCGGAGTACCCACCGGCAGAGCTGAAGATATTGAAAAAGAAAACAGCGACTCCCTGACAGCTTTATGGGAGAGCCAGGCCGAACTCCTTGTCGGGCCGAACCGCAGTAAAGAAAAATTGTTGCGGCAGTCATTTATCACGCCGAGTTGCGGTACCGGATCACTCAAACCGGAACTGGCCAAAAAGGTGTTGGAATTGACCAGGGCCGTGTCGGATAATCTGCGGGCAAAGTACCTTTAACAGAAGTAATAAAAGCACTAAAAAAACCAATTAGCCCGCATATTTCATGAACACTTTGCTCATTTTAAGGTAACCTCTGTAAATCATATGATAAAATTGCGCATTATTCCCTACTTTAAATTTGCAAAGTGTTCACCGAAGGCAAGCCGATGCGA
>JAYEKB010000252.1:0-11774 GCA_034660835.1 Thermodesulfobacteriota bacterium | reverse complement strand
GGAAGGTCAGAATTTGCCCATCGGTATTTTGGTCGAGGTGGCAGGTCGAGAAATGCAGTCCGATTTTGAGCCCATTCTTGAGCGGCAGTTCCATCACTTGATGAATTATATTCAGGGCATCATGCACATAGGCCAGCGTAATATCATGTGGATACGTATTGGCAAGGCTTCAATTGAAAAAGGATTTTCCCTTAAGCATCTCGGGGTTGTCCTGCACGGAAAACTGCACCAGGAATTTGGCGCTATTCTGGATAAAGTCCAGGTAAAAATATTCACGCTCCAGGACAAGGTTGAAGAGGTCATGGAAATTGCCAAGACTGTCTACCACGAACGTGACCTGCGTCTTGGTTCCATGACAGATGAGTCGGAAGAATTCTTTTACTCATGTACCCTTTGTCAATCCTTTGCACCCAGTCATGTATGTGTTATCACTCCTGAGCGAATCGGTATGTGCGGAGCCTATAACTGGCTGGACGGCAAAGCCTCTTATCAGATCAACCCGACAGGTCCTAACCAGCCCGTCGCAAAGGGCGAATGTACGGATGAACAAAACGGCTACTTTGTAGGTATTAATGAGTTTGTTCAGCAGGCTTCTCGTGGTGCGGTTCCTGAGGTCAGCTGTTACTCTTTGATGAATAATCCCATGACAGCCTGTGGTTGTTTTGAGGCCATTGCCGCCATGTTGCCTACCTGTAACGGAATTATGGTTGTTAACCGTGATTATCAGGGCATGACACCTTCGGGAATGAAGTTTACCTCCTTGGCCGGAATGGCTGGTGGCGGTATGCAGACCCCCGGATTTATGGGTGTTTCCAAGCATTTTATGACCAGTAAAAAGCTGTTTAAGGCTGAGGGCGGCATCAAACGTGTTGTCTGGATCCCCAAAATATTGAAGGATGAGATTGCCGAAAAACTTAAAGTAATTTGTGCTGATGCCGGCATGCCTGAACTCTTTGACATGATTGCCACTGAAGAACAGGGAACGACTGAGGAAGAGCTTTTGGCATTTATGAAAGAGAAAGGTCATCCAGCTCTGGAAATGGAAACAGCAATTGGCTGATCAGAGGACGAAAGCCGGAGGTTTTCAAAATTTTCGGCTTCTGTTTAATTAGTTATTTACTGTATAAATGTAACAGATGATTGAAGACAGGTGGCAGGTAACGGATGGATTTTCTGTCCTCTGGCCTCTGACTTCTGACTTCTGAAATGGAGGACAGACAATGGCGTTAACCGGTATACAGATTTTGGGGATGCTGCCCAAGACAAATTGCGGTGAGTGCAACATCCCAACCTGCCTGGCTTTTGCTATGAAGGTGGCAGCTGGTCAAACCGAGATCGAAGAATGCCCCTACGTGAGTGACGAGGCAAAGGAAACCATTGGTGCGGCTAATGCGCCTCCTATCCGCACCGTCAAGATTGGTACCGGAGATGCCGAGTTTATCGCCGGTGGCGAAACCTGTCTATATCGTCATGATAAACGGTTTGAAAATCAGACCGGTATTGCAGTCCTGATTTCGACCGACGAAGATGCAGCTGTGGTTGACGCTAAGCTTAAACGCGCCAACGATATTGTAATTGAGCGCGTCGGCGTTATGATGTGCAACAACCTGGTTGCCGTCAAGGATACCGGCGGTGGTGATCTTGCTGCAATGGCCCAAAAGGTACTCGAGATGGCCCCCAAGCAGGCTATTATCCTGATGAGTGATAATGTCGAGAGTTTGAAGGCCGGTGCCGAGGCCTGTGGTGGCAACAAACCCCTGCTGTATGGCGCGACCGCTGACAATGTAGACGATTTCGCTGCTCTTGCCAAGGATACCGGTTGCGCAATCGGTGTAAAGGGCAAGAATATGGATGATCTTATTGAGACCGCTGACAAACTGATTGCAGCTGGTGTCAAGGACATGGTCATTGATACAGGCTCCCGCACATTACGCGGTGCCTATGAAGACAACATTGTTGCCCGACGGGCTGCTGTGAACGATAGATTTAAAGCCCTTGGTTTTCCGACTATCACCTTTCCATGCGAGATGGCAGATGATCTGATGATGGAGGCCATGATCGGGTCCGTACTGTTGGCCAAGTATGCCGCTATCACTGTTTTTTCGGATATCCAGGGAGAAACAATTTTTCCGCTGATGCTGGAACAGCTCAATATCTTCACTGATCCACAACGACCCATGGTTGTTGAAGAGGATATTTATCCGGTTGGCGGCCCGGATGAGAACTCGCCTGTTCTCATCACCTGTAACTTCTCGCTTACCTACTTTATTGTATCCGGAGAGATTGATGGTTCCAAGGTTCCGAGCTGGTTGCTTATCAAGGATACGGAAGGTCTCTCTGTTCTTACTGCATGGGCGGCAGGCAAATTTGGTGCCGATTTGATCGCCATGTTTGTTAATAAATGCGGTATTGCCGACAAGGTAAAACACCGCGAGCTGATTATCCCCGGCTATCTGGCATCCATTGGGGGCGAGCTGGAAGAAGAACTGCCCGATTGGACCATTACCATTGGACCACGAGAAGCCGGTCATCTGCCTGCATTCCTTAAGGAGTGGAAACCGGCAAGCTGATGTAATAGGGGTGTGGGACAAGGGACCAGGGATTGGAAGCAAATCTGATCTCCGATTCCCCCTCCCTGACCCCTGACCCCTAACCCCTAACCCCTATTTAACATGTCCACAGTTACAGTTAATATAGACGGCAACGAGATTATTGCCGAACAAGGGTTAACCATCCTTGAGGTGGCTAAGCGTTCTGATATTACTATTCCGACGCTTTGCTATATCAAAGATACGGTCTCCAAAAACCCATGTGAAATCTGCGTGGTGGAGATTAGCAACTTTGCATCCTGTGGACTTAAATCAAGCCTTGCTACAGAAGGATTGTTTCGAGCCTGTGTGACCCTGGCCCGAGAAGGCATGGAGATTCACACTGACTCTGAAGCGGTTATCGCCCACAGGCAGCACCGTCTCGCAACACTCTCCGAGACCCATTATGGAGACTGCAAGGCTCCCTGTAATCTTACCTGCCCCGGTCAGATTAACGTACAGGGCTACATAGCTCACGTTGCCAGGGGTGAGTATGAAGAGGCCCTGCGCTTGATCATGGAGCGCAACCCGGTGCCGTTTTCAGTCGGCCGGGTCTGCCCGCGCTTCTGTGAAACCCGTTGTCGTCGCATTATGATTGATGAACCGGTTTCCATAAACCACCTCAAACGCTTTGTTGCCGACTGGTGCATGAGCCATGAGATTGATCTCAAAATTCCTAAAGACAAACCTACCGGCAAGCGAATTGCCGTAATCGGCGGCGGTCCGGCAGGACTTACCGCTGCATGGTTTCTGACGCGTAAAGGACATGATGTTACTATCTTTGAGGCGGCACCAAAACTGGGTGGTGCTCTGCGCTATGGATTTCCTGATTATAAAATTCCCGGTAAAATAGTTGACTACGAGATTGATACCATTCTGCGCATGGGGATCAATATCCGTCTTTCCCAGCGATGGGGTCGTGATTTTACCCTCCAGGATTTAAAGGATAAGGGCTTTGATGCTACCTTTATCGGTATCGGTGCAACCATAGATAAACCTTTTGATGTTCCTTGCAACGATACTCAAAATATATATTCCGCTGTCAAATTCCTGCGCATGGTTAACGAGGGCAGGGAGCTTGACCTGGGCCGTAGTGCTGCTGTAATCGGCGGCAACAACATTGCCATGGAAGTTGCCCGCGCCCTGGTCCGATACGGTGTTGATCGTGTCACGGTTGTCTATCCTCGAAGCCGTAATGAGATGCCGGCCAATGATCGTAATATCCGGGAAGCTGAAAAGGAAGGTGTTCAGTTTCTGTTTATGGCTGCTCCTCTTGCTCTAAGTGCTACTTCTGGACAGAGTAACCGCTTGAAAATGGAGCTGACAAGGAATGAATTTGGAGAACCGGACAAACGGGGTAAACAACCTGTTGAACCGATCCCTGATTACACCAATGTGCTAGGAGTTGACACAGTAGTTTCCTCACTTGGTCAGAAGGCAGTGAGTGGTGCAATAGGAGGAGAGCTTGAAGCGCAGTTAAAGATCAAAGCTTCGGGCATGTTTGATGTCAATCCGCGCAGTTCACAGACCAGTGTTGAGGGAATATTTGCCGGCGGCGATGCTGCAACCGGCACAAAGTCGGTAATCCAGGCGGTTGTTTCAGCACGCAGGGCGGCAAACAGTATTAATGGTTATGTCATGGGTACTGAAAAGGACCCGGCTGACAGCCGTTTTAACTTTAACCGGGGCCGTACTTTTAAGAATGTATCGCTGAAGAATTTTGACGCCATTGATGTTCAATTGCGTGAAAACATGCCGGAGCAACTGCCGCAAGTCTTTGCCGGTGATTTCAGCGAGGTCAAACTCGGATTTACCGAGGAACAGTCCCGCCGCGAGGCTGAACGATGTCTGTCCTGTGGCTGTACCGCCTTTGATCGCTGTAACCTCAAGAGTCTTGATATAGAACTCGGTATAAATCTCAACAAGACCGGAATGGGTACAGTCCCTCTTTATCCCATAGATAAAAATCATCATGCAATCATCGTTGATCGTAACAAGTGTATTTTCTGCGGTCGCTGTGAACGGGTCTGTGAATATGAAGCCCTTGAGGTACGGGCTGAGTCCCTTGATGAAAAGGGCCGGCCACTGGGGCTTGAAATTGAGTTTAAGGATAACTGCGTATCCTGCGGTAAATGCGTTGACAACTGTTCCACCGGTGCCCTGAACAAGAAAAATCGTATCGTGCCCATTCAGTCGGAAGAGGTTCGAGAGATACGAACGACTTGCCCTTACTGCGGTACAGGCTGCCAGATAATTCTCAAGGTCAAAGGCCATACCGTCATGGAGGTGAGTGCAGACCCGGAGGTTGCCCCCAATTTTGGAAATCTCTGTGTTAAGGGACGGTTTGGGCACAATTTTATTCATCATCCCGACCGCTTAACCCGTCCTATGATTCGCAGGCAGAAGGGTATGGATCTTGAGCCGGTAGAATGGGATGAAGCCCTTGATTTTATTACCCGGTCTTTTACAAAGATTGTTGATGAAAAAGGGCCTGATGCACTTGCCGGTTTATCGTCGGCACGATGTACTACTGAGGAAAACTATGCTTTTCAGAAGTTTTTCCGAGCCGTAATAGGAACAAATAATATTGATCACTGTGCCAGATACTGACACAGCCCAACGGTGACCGGTCTGGTCACAGTCCTGGGTTCCGGTGCAATGACCAACACTATTAACGGTATAGTTGACAGTGATGTTATGCTGGTAATCGGTTCCAATACAACGGAAACGCATCCCATCATCGGACTGCAGATGCTCAAAGCAGTCAAAAAGGGTTCTACCTTAATTGTTGCAGATCCGCGCCGTATAAAACTCTGTGATTCAGCAGAGATTTGGATGCAGCAGGCACCTGGATCTGATGGAGCGTTGATTAACGCCTTATGCCATGTAATCATGCGTGATGGTTTGGAAGATAAGGAATACATTGCTGAGCGTGTTGAAAATTTAGAAGCATTTAAAGATGCTATAGCCGACTGTACGCCGGAGTGGGCCGAAAAGATCACAGGAGTTTCTGCAACCGTCATTGAACAGGTTGCACATACTTTTGCCAAAGCAGATCGGGCAGGTATTTATTATACCATGGGCATTACCCAGCATACTTCCGGTACCGACAATGTCTGTGCCTTGGCTAACCTGGCCATGATTACCGGTAATCTCGGTAAGCCAGGCGCAGGACTTAACCCCTTACGCGGTCAGAATAATGTCCAGGGTGCCAGTGATATGGGATGCGCACCGACTGTTTTTCCGGGATACCAGCCGTGCAGTGATGAAGCGAACTGCGAAAAATTTGCTGAGATCTGGGGTACATCACTTTCCTGTACGCCGGGCATCGTGGCAACGGAAATGCCCGATGCTATAACTGATGGCCGTTTGGCCGGCATGTGGATAATGGGAGAAAATCCGATTATCAGTGATCCTAACAGTGACCATGCCCGCAAGGCCTTTGAACAGCTTGACTGTCTAATCGTACAGGATATCTTTCTGACTGAGACAGCAGAACTTGCAGATGTTGTATTGCCGGCGGCTTCTTTTGCAGAAAAAGACGGTACCTTTGCCAATACGGAACGTAAGGTACAACGTGTTCGTCGGGCAGTTCCACCTCCTGGTTCAGCTCTTGACGACCTGTCCATTGTCAATATGGTAAGCAACAGGATGCAGGGGGATAATCAGGACGGGTACCAGGGGACTTCAGATCCTATTTATCATACCGTACCGCCCTTTGCCTCCGAGGTCTTTGACGAGATTACAGGTTGCTGGATAGCAATGAAAGGCATGAGTTATGAACGGTTGGAAGAACAGGGTTTGAGTTGGCCCTGTCCTGAGCCGGATCATCCCGGTACGCCGATTCTGCATGTTGCTGGATTTCCGCGTGGAAAGGGTTGGTTGTCAGCTATTACCTGGAAAGGGCCTGAAGAACGGCCAGATGACGATTATCCCCTGATCCTGAGTACGGGCAGGGTCTTGTACCAGTATCATACCGGTACTATGACACGACGTTCGCCGGTTTTGGAAGATTCTGCTCCTTCAGCATACGTGGAGATGCATCCTGAAGATGCGGAAGGCTTAGGTCTTGAAGATAATGAAGTTGTACGTGCGTCTTCACGTCGCGGAACGATCCAGTTGCCGGTTCGTTTTACCGACAGGGTACAAAGGGGACTTGTTTTTATTCCCTTCCACTATCGGGAGGCGGCTGCTAATCTGTTGACCAATGACGCTCTTGATCCAAAATGTAAGATTGCCGAGGCCAAGGTATGTGCAATCAAGATAGAAAAAATTGAGTAAGAATTCAGCAGCACGCCATCTGCACGTGCTTGCGGCTGCTCGCATAGACGGGCTATAGACGGTCAGCCACAATCACGCACAGCTGACGCACTGCTAAACTCTTACAGTTCATAGGTATATTAAACTTTTTGCAAGTTGGGATGAATTGTTACAAAATGGAGCGGGAAAAGGCTTGAATTTTGCGGTAGTAAACTGCTGCATGTTAGCTGTTAGGTAGTACCTCATTTCCAAACGTTGTCTGGAAATGCAGATACACATAACTTAGTAATATTACACTGGAGATTGTAATGGGAAAAGGAATGGAACATAGGGCCGGATCAGTGATGGTCCTCGGTGGCGGTATTGCCGGAATACAGGCTGCCCTTGACCTGACTGAACTTGGTTACTACGTCTATCTGGTTGAGAAATCACCGGTTATCGGCGGGGTCATGGCACAACTGGACAAAACCTTTCCAACCAACGACTGCTCTCTTTGAATACTCGCACCTAAGCTGGTAGAGGCCGGTCGGTCTCCAAATATAGAGATGCTCACCAATGCAGATTTTCTGGCATTGGATGGAAAACCAGGTGATTTCACTGTTAAGATTAATCAGCGTCCCCGCTATATTGATGCGGAGAACTGTACTGCCTGCGGGCTCTGTACTCAGTACTGCCCCAAGCACCTTGTGGATCCGTACAATGAAGGACTGGCTGTGACCCGTCCCATCCACATTGATTATGCACAGGCCATACCTGCCACGTATTACATTGATCCATCTTCCTGTCTGTACGTGAACTATGATACCTGCCAGATCTGTGTCCCGGTCTGCCAGAGTCATGCCATTAACTTTGACCAGCAGCCGGAAGAAATTGAGCTGAAGGTAGGCGGTGTAGTGTTGTCGCCTGGTTTTGGCAAGATAGGTGAGGATACGCTGGCCAAGTTTTCATATGGCAAGCATCCCGATGTTGTTACTGCCGTTGAACTGGAACGTATGACCTCAGCTTCCGGTCCGTTCGTAGGTGAAGTGAAGTGCTTTTCCGATGGACGTCATCCAAAGAGCATGGCCTTTATCCAGTGCGTTGGATCGCGGGATCTCGGCTGTGACAACGGCTACTGCTCATCAGTATGCTGTATGTATGCCATCAAGGAGGCCCTGGTCGTAAAGGAACATGATCCGGAAGTAGATATCACAGTTTACTACATGGACATTCGTACCCAGGGCAAGGATTTTGACAAGGCTCAACAGCGGGCCGAGGCCATGGGAATCAAGTTTGTCCGTGCCAAGGTCGCCGGAGTTACACCATGGGATAATCATCTCAAGCTGACCTATTCCACCCTTGACGGTAAGCATGAGTTTACATCCCATGACATGGTTGTTTTATCCGTGGGACTGGAATCACCAAAAGATGCTGAGGGAATAGCCGATATTACCGGCATTGAGTTGAACAAATATAATTTTGCACAATCTCAAACCTTTGATCCGCTTATCACCAACCGTGAAGGTGTGGTTGTTGCCGGTGCCTTCCAGGGTCCAAAGGATATTCCGGAATCAGTGACCCAGGCTTCTGCCTCAGCCGGTATTCTTGCCGGTATGCTTGAAAAGCAGCGGGGCCAGGGTATTATTCACAAGACATATCCCGAAGAAAAACCAATGGAGGAAGAGGTTCGCATTGGTGTCTTTGTCTGTCACTGCGGTATTAATATTGCATCAACCGTCGACGTTCACAAGGTTGAGAATTCCGTGGAGAATATGGAGGGTGTTGTCTACCATACCGATTCTCTCTACTCCTGTTCTGCAGATGCAGTTGAAACCCTGAAAGAACGGATCATTGAACATAATCTGAACCGGGTTGTTATAGCTGCCTGCTCTCCCCGTACCCACGAGCCGCTTTTTCAGGAAACGCTCAAGGATGCAGGTTTGAACCGTTGCCTCTTTGAGATGGTTAATATTCGAGATCAGTGTTCATGGGTCCATGCCGGTGAACCGGATGAGGCTACCAGGAAATCCGAGGATCTCTTGCGGATGGCGGTTGCCAAGGCCAGGGATCTTGAACCCCTGCCGGAACAGACTGTACCCGTGACTCCCAAGGCCTTGATTATCGGAGCAGGTATAGCCGGTATGACGGCGGCATTGACCCTTGCTGAGCAGGGATTTGAATCGGTACTGGTTGAAAAGGGTAAAACACTTGGTGGTACCTTTGGTTCACTTAATTATACCCATGATGCAGGCGAGACAGCAGCTAACCTGAAAAAATTGGTTGCCAAGGTTAAGAATACTAAGAAAATTGATGTGTTGACTGATGGTGAACTTGTCGATTTTTCAGGCTTTATCGGTAATTTTTCTTCTGTTGTTGCTACAGGAACCGGCAAATCGAAAAAAGAACATACCATTGATCATGGTGTAGTTGTGCTGGCCACCGGCGGACATGAGTATCGTCCAGGAGGTTACCTGCTGGAAGAGAGCAAAAAAGTTTTAACCCAGTCTGAATTGGAGAAAAGACTGGCCGGTAAA
Organism: Thermodesulfobacteriota bacterium; assembly: GCA_034660835.1. Taxonomy (GTDB): domain Bacteria; phylum Desulfobacterota; class Desulfobulbia; order Desulfobulbales; family Desulfobulbaceae; genus Desulfobulbus_C. Next base: position 2,413 of record JAYEKB010000252.1, on the reverse strand, counting down.
GCCAAGAACCGTGCACCTGATACAGTTGTTATGATCCAGTGTGCCGGTTCCCGCGGTGATGACCTGAATTACTGTTCCAAGGTCTGCTGTAACCATGCAGTGAAAAATGCTCTTAAAATCAAGGAGCTTAACCCTGCTTCACAGGTTATTGTCCTGTATCGTGATATGCGGACCTACGGTTATGCAGAGGATGCATACCGCGAGGCCCGGCTCAAGGGAGTTGTCTTTATTCCCTATGACCTGGACAACAAACCTGAGGTCTATGAGAAGAGCCGCAAGCTGCATGTGAAATTTTTTGATTCATTGATGCAGGAAGAAATGGACCTTACCCCTGACCTGGTAGCACTGTCTGTGGGCATCGTTCCTGACGGAACCGAGGATCTTAGTAAGCTGCTTAAGGCACCACTTACCGAGGATCAGTTTTTCCTGGAGGCTCATGTTAAGCTGCGTCCTGTTGAACTGCCGGTTTCCGGTGTATTTGTCTGCGGTCTGGCCCATGGCCCGAAACCTGTGGATGAAACCATTGCCCAGGCTCAGGGTGCTGCTGCCAAGGCCGCAATACCTTTGGTCAAAGGTTCTGTAACTGTGGATCCCATCGTCTCAAAGGTAGACCAGGATACATGTATTGGCTGTACCCTGTGTGTAAATCTTTGTCCTTTTGGTGCATTAGAGATGGTTAAGGTTGGCAAGAAGAAAAAAGCGCAAACCATTTCTGCATCGTGTAAGGCCTGTGGAATATGCTCCAGCCACTGTCCGACCTTTGCAATTTCCATGGGAGGATTTACAAACGAGCAGATTACGGAACAGATAATAGCATTCGGCGGGGTTAAGGAAAAAGAGACCGCTGAGGTTGCCTAAGCTATTAATAAGAAACAGGTGATGGTACCCTGCCAAAGGGTACTATCATTTAATCCTGAACATTGCCTAATGATGAATTGAAACGAGGTGTATGAATGAGCGAAGAATTTAACCCCAAAATTTTAGGTTTTCTCTGTAACTGGTGCTGTTATGCAGCAGCCGATGCAGCCGGGGTATCTCGATATCAGTATCCGCCCAACCTGCGAACCATCCGGGTGATGTGTACCGGACGTGTTGATCCGGCCTTTATCCTGCGCGGCTTTATTGAGGGCGCGGACGGTATTTTTACCGGTGGCTGACAACCTGGCGAATGCCATTACCAGGTTGGTAATTACGATGCAATGGGCGCGGATGCACTGGTACAGAAAGTGTTGGAAGATGTTGGGATCCGTAAAGAACGTTATGATCTTGAATGGGCATCTGCAGCTGAAGCTCCCCGCTTTGTTGAGTTGATTACCCAATTTACCGAGCAGATGAAGGAGCTCGGACCATTGGGTGAGGCAGAGGGCTTGTCGCAGGATGAGCTTAAAGAGCGGCTGCAAAAAGGTTTGGCTGCTGTGTCAAGTCAAAAGGTACGGATCAGTTTTGGTAACGCCACCAAGGCGGCGCGTAAAGATGCTGTCTGGACCAGGGAACATATTGGCGAGATCATCACTACTAAAACTGCTAAATCTCTGGACAAGGCTCTGGCCTGATCCGGCTGTAAGAAAAAGAAAAGCTATAAGCTGTTAGCGTTCAGCTGTTAGCCTGATTTTTGAGCGATGGTATCCCTTAAAAGGGATGCCATCGCTTTTTTTATGCAGGAGAAGAACATATCATGCAACCGTGTCAACGCTTGGCAATCAAGGTTGAAATCCAATATTTTGCGCTACCATGAAATGTTAAGATGGTGTAAGTTAACAAATTTTAATTTAATAATTGTGATAGTCTCGTAAAAAGTCCACTGTACCGTCATTCCCGCCTGCGCGGAATGACGGGGTAGCGAAAATTTGAGTTTTTACGACTCCAGCAACTGTAACCAAAAAAAGGAGAAATATAATGAAACTGATCCTTCTTGGAGCACCCGGTGCAGGAAAAGGCACTGTAGCTAAACTGTTGACCGCAATTGACGGTTCCGTCCAGATTTCCACCGGTGATATCCTGCGTGGCGCCGTGCAGGCAGGTACTGAGCTTGGCAAGGAAGCTGAAGGCTACATGAATCGCGGTGACCTGGTTCCGGATTCACTGATCATGGGCATCATGGAAAAACGTCTGCAGGAGCCGGATTGCGAAAAGGGTTTTCTGTTAGACGGTTTTCCGCGCACCATTCCCCAGGCAGAGGCTTTAAAAGAGTTATTGGCCGGGCTGAACATTACCCTGGATAAGGCAATAAATATTGACGTGCCCAAGGATATCATCCTGGATCGGCTCTGTACCCGCCGTACCTGCGAGAATTCCGACTGCCAGGCAATCTATAACGTAAAATCCAATCCCCCAAAAACAGAAGGAATCTGCGACAAGTGCGGTTCCAAAATTGTCCAGCGCGAAGATGAGACTGAAGAGGCAATCAGCCATC
>JAYEKB010000251.1:0-2789 GCA_034660835.1 Thermodesulfobacteriota bacterium | reverse complement strand
TTTTCCGCCCACTGCGAAAACTCTGCGCCATGTCCCAGGTTATGCTCAATCCAGTGCGGCAGCATCACGCGTAATTTTTCAAGATCATTCATTGTGCAATCTCCTTATAATCAGTTGTCCCAAGGGAAGTCTACGTTGCAGCCTCAGAGTTATCCGGTACAAGCAGAACCGATCCCCCCAGGAAATCAATACTTTTAATCCTCACATCCGATATAACCAACGGCTCCTCAAAAAACGTTGAAAGGACGATGCCGTCCGCTGTTATTTCCAGACCGGTTACGGATTCCATGACCGGCTCCCGGTTTCCTTCCCGCTCTACCACTACATTTATCTGACACATATTTTAATACCCCCACGCAGGCTCATGTCCTGTCATTTCCTTCAAAACAAATTCACACCACACAAGCTTAAATCAAAAAACGGAACTCGCCCTTGCCAAGCAGGTCATGCAGGTGCAGAATCCCCTGCAGCTTTCCTGCATCATCCACAACTGCCAGTACTGTTATCTCCCTGCTCTGCATAAGGCTGAGCGCATCTGCTGCCATGAGATCCGGGCCTATGCTGACCGGTCCCCTGGTCATGACCTCGGCCAGTTGTCTGTTGTCAATTCCTTTGCGATCAATGAGGAGCCTCCGGATATCACCGTCGGTTATTATGCCCAGCAGCTCACCTGAACCGGCAACAACGAGCACCGCGCCGATATTTTTTTCATTGAGCTCGGCAACCGCCTGAGCCATATCCGCCTGTTCGTCAATTGTGGGGACCTTGTCTCCTGTCAGCATCACCTCGCTGACGGCAACCTTCAACCGTTCACCCAGACTGCCACCGGGATGGTTACGCCGGAAGTCCTCGGCCCGGAACTGATTACGCTTGAGCAGTGCAACGGCCAGGGCATCCCCGAGGGCAAGGGTGGCGGTTGTCGACGTTGTCGGGGCAAGACCAAGCGGACAGGCTTCTTTGGGGACAGCAACATTAAGGGTAACTGCAGCATATCCGGCCAGGGTAGATTGCGGCCCACCGGTCATGGCAACAATCTGCACAGCGCGTTCTTTAAGGCTTGCCAGCAACCCGTTAAGTTCCGTTGTCTCGCCGGAGTAGGAAATGGCCAGTACCACATCTGAAGGACTGACCATACCGAGATCCCCATGCATGGCCTCTACAGGATGGAGGAAGAAAGATGGGGTACCGGTGGAGTTCAGGGTCGCTGAAATTTTCTGGCCCACTAAACCCGACTTGCCGATTCCAGTGATTATCAAACGGCTTGGGCAGGCCATGATAAGGTCTACGGCCTGTTCAAATTCAGGTCCGAGGTTATCTCGCACAGCACAGACACCCTCTGCCTCGATAGTCAGGACCTCTCTTGCCTGCTCAACAGTCATGCACTCCCTCCAAAATCATCACCTCACGGACTTAGCAACTATGTGGTTTCATATACCTAAAACCTATAATTACCCAAGATCAACCACGATTCTCCCTCTTATCTTGCCTGCAAGCATATCGTCGATGGCCCGGCTCACCTGATCAAGGGGTATGCGACTACTTATCGCATCAAGCATACCCAGCCGCCAAGGACCGGCCAACTGCTGCCAGATCCTGTTTCTGCGTGCCATGGGGCAGTTGGCTGAATCGATCCCGACCAGGCTTACTCCACGCAGGATAAAGGGATAAACAGTCAAAGGAAGATCACCCGAAGCTGCATTGCCACAGCAAGTGACAACGCCATCATAGTACGTCGCCTTTATGGCGGAGGCGAGTATTTCACCACCTACGGTATCGACAACACCGGCCCAGCGTTCTTTGAGCATTGCAGCAGATGCACGACCAATGGCCTGTTGCCGATCTAAGATGGCACTGCAACCCAACTGCTGCAAATAAGGATGTTCACTCTCCTTGCCGGTGACACCGGTAACCTCGAAGCCAAGTTTACTGAGCAGAGCCACGGCTGTAGAACCGACACCGCCGGTGGCGCCTGTTACAAGAATTGGCCCCTGCTCCGTTTTTACACCAAAATGAAGCAGCCGGTCCACGCATTGAGCCGCTGTGAAACCGGCTGTGCCGATCTGCATGGTTTCATACAGGGAGAGTTGATCCGGCTTTGCAAGGACCCAGTCGGCCGGGACCCTGATGTACCGTCCAAAGCCACCAAAGGTATTCATCCCAAGGTCATAGCCCATACAAATGACCTCGGCACCAACCACGAAGCGGTCATCAGTTGAAGCCTCCACTACACCAGCGGCATCAATACCGGGTGTGTGGGGATATTTCCTGGTTACGCCACGGTTGCCTATGGCGGACAGTCCATCTTTATAGTTAAGTGAAGAAAAATGAACGCGAATCAGGACTTCACCGGCAGGAAGATCAGCAATGGATCGTTCTTCCACAGCACGTTTATATCCCTGTTCGGCATTGCCCCGCACAACAAGGGCTCTATAGGTTGTCTGGTTCATTAATTATAATAAAGAGTAAGGGATTCAGGTTGTAGGAGCCCAGTCCTCTGGGCGATTATTAGACCGGATCCCTGGGACAACGCTTTATCGCCCAGAGGACTGGGCTCCTACAACTTTCCGTTGTTACGGTAAATTATCGTGTAGATCTTCTTCTCATCTGGACATTAAACTAATGGGATTGAGATCACCGGCAATGATACTATGTTCAACTCCATTGTGATCGCGTATGATATAACGCCCGTCACCTGCCAGGCCGACACCGGTTGCAGGTACTACTCCATCATGTCCGGCATATTCAAGCATCCTGCCCTGTAGATAATCCAAAGCTCTCCAGTCGGCAAG
>JAYEKB010000250.1:0-11881 GCA_034660835.1 Thermodesulfobacteriota bacterium | reverse complement strand
TCGCAGCAATGGATGCAGGGAGCAGCAGCCAAGAAAGATGAAACATTGAACAGCGGTAACAGACAGACAAAAAGGCAGTTTTGATCCCAGGTAATCAAAGATTCGCATACCCGACATTCGTTCGCGCTGGTAGATGCGGCGTTCTGAAGAAATTTCAAGACAACTGGTGATCGTTCCCAGGAAAACTCCAGTCATGATTCCCATCAACAGAACAGTCATGGGGATTGGCAGGTTTGCCGGTCCCTGGTAACGAACAGCATGAAGTATTTCCCAAGCTTGTCTTGGATCATCTATCCCTTCCGGCGAGAGCAGGGTTTTAAGTGAGGCGGCCAGCAGCGGTCCACCGCTTCGCACCTGCAGTTTTATGGTTTGCAGCTGCGTGGCAGCGGTTTCTTGATCTGTAAAACCTTTGATATTCTGGCTGAGCGTAACCAGGGCCAGAAGAACCGGGATCAGGAGATAGGTAGCGATTCGTTTTGGTGAGGAAAGCCTGATCCTGAAATGGCGTTGGGACAGGGTCAACCAGTCTGAGAATGAAAAAGAGTGATGGATTAATTTTTTCAATCGGCTGTAGGGTAGCCCAAAGGATTGGTTGGCAAGGATGGTTGTTTTCAGCTGTTGTTGGGTTATCAGCGTGGTCCGGGTTGAGGAGGGCGGTTTGTTGCCAATGTTTCGTTGAAAATAGACTGAGTTTCTGTATTGATCGGCATAGTGCACGGCAACGGTTTTACGATCCATGGATTTCTGCCGCAAAGATGCAGTCCCTGTCCTGTCAGGACCGTTTTCCAGCACATGAAAGATATCTGTTGGACTCGATATAGAGTTTTGCTGCCGGAAAAAATCCATGGCCTCACTCGGTGTGCCGAAAAAAACCAGTTCACCCCGGGCCAGCAGTACAATTTTATCGAGTAGTCCAAAGTTGTTCAGGTTATGAGTGGTCATGACCATTGTTGTTCCTGATTCAGCCATGGCCTTGAAATGGCGCATAAGTTTTTCTTCAATACCGGGATCAAGCCCGGAGGTCGGCTCATCAAGGAAAAGAAGACCGGGCCGGGTGATCAGTTCTGCAGCCGTGGAGACCCGTTTGCGCTGGCCCCCGCTGAGTTGATCAATCCGGCTTTTCCGTACATCGGAAAGATTCAATACCTTAAGCGTAGCGTTGACGATATCCTTTCGTTGGCGGGTATCGACATCATGCGGCAGCCGCAGCCGGGCAATATAGTCAAGACTGGTTTCCATGCTCAATTCCGGGTGGAGAATGTCATCCTGGGGAACATAGCCAAGACTGCTGCGAAACATTTCATAGGATCCATAGAGCGGAATGTTATTGATCAGAACCGTGCCTGAATCCGGCGGAATGTGGCCGCTGAGCGCCTTGAGCAGCGTTGTCTTTCCTGCACCGCTGGGACCGAGAATGCCGATCAGTTCACCAGGATCAAATGATAACTCGATATTGTTAAGTATCGGCGGTCCTACTGAATCTTTTCCAGGACTGCAGGTCAGGCCTGTACATCTCAGACGGATATCACCGGTTCGCCGTTGCTGCTGAATCTGCAAGGCCCCATTCTTCAGCAGATCAAAACGAAATTCCGTTGATCCTATAACAATAACATCATTACCGATGAGAAGTTCCCGTTGCAGGGGTCTGCCGTTTTTCCAGGTACTGTTCAGGCTTGATTCGTCCTTCAGGAAAAGCTGTCCGCTCTGAGCGTAGACAGTGGCATGGTGCGCACTGACGCTGGGGGTAAAGGGCAGGCAGATATCGCAATCCGGGTTGCGGCCAATGGTCCAGGAAGATTGAGGCGGCAAAAGATCGACATGGGACTGGAGCTCGCACGGGAAAGAGCGGAAACGCAGGTGGGCAGTACCGGGACGTCCAAGTCCGATTATGTCATTATGAACAAGCAGGCATGAAGTATTAATTTTTTGATTGTTTAGATAGACCCCGTTGGAGGACTGAATATCATGCAGTTGAAATTTTCCTCGGCAAAGGGGTTCAATACGGGCATGCGTTCTTGAAACACTTTTCCCGTCAACAGTGATATCACATTGTTGCCGGTCACGCCCTATGGTAAGGGGTTTTGTTGTAATCTGATACTCATTGCAACCAGGACCGGAACCCACCACCTCAAGGAAACCGCTATCAAAGGACCGCCCCTCCTGCTGGAGAGAAGGAGCGGTAAGCATGGTTGCCGGATTACCAGTCATGAGAAATGACCTGAAAAATTACCTGGACAGGGCCAGGGATGGCTGATCGACCCTGTAGGGGTTGACCATGTAGGGACTCTTTCCTTCGAGATTCGGTAAGGCCTTGTTCAGCTTGTCCTGGGCAGCGAGAATCTGTTGCATCGGTGGTGGCTCCAAAGACTCAAACGATGCTGCATCATAACGCATCTTGCCGCTACCAGTGGGATATTCAATGCCGACCTTCAGGCTGTGTCTTTCTCCGTCAACTGGGACATAGGCCCGAAAGGTGAGTACGTAATCGCTTTGTAGAACATTTTGAATGTCTTCCACATTGCGGGTAATGCTGCTGTAATTTCTGCCGACATAATAGTATTTGCCAAAGGTATTTCTGGATAAAGCCTGCAGGTTACGCAAATGCTTTTCGTCAACCTTTGAAAAGGCAATGGAAAAAACAGGGATCGGCAGCTTCATCGTTGAAATTCTGGTCATCAGATCCGAGCGGCTGATGGCACTGTCTTCATCCTTGCCGTCAGACAGGACAATAATTGAGGATGAAACGATGTAATCTCCCTGGCCGAGCGATTGCGTGCCGGGCCCGGAGCCTGCAGTCAACTCCATTGCTGCAGCCACACCGTCGTAGAGCCGTGTCTTTTCTCCGGTGGCATTCAGGTCTGCAAGGCGGCGGCCCAGTGTGCCGTAATCCCGCTCAAAATTGGAAACAAGCGTATAGCCGTCACTGTTATCATCAAGAGCAATAATTGCCACCTGGTCCTGTGGCCGTTTGGCATCTATAAACCTGGCAGCAGCGCGCAGGGATGCTTCAAACGGATTTCCCTTCATGGTCTTGGAGGTGTCAATCACTAATACGGTCCGCACGGCTTCACCACGTTTACGCAAGGGTTGGATCGTGTACTGGTTTGTGTCCGGATTATAGACCCGGCCTTTGACCATCATTCCGATATTCATCGCATTGAGATTCAGCAGTGGATCCATATTCTGGTCATAGGTGCGGATGTAGACATGAACAAAAGGATACAGGCCGGACTCTACACGAAAGATCTTTAAACCGTACCCCTGTAAATTGGTAGCAGCGGTTTCCGCTGTATACCCCTTGGCACTGACTGCAAGGGTAATGATGGTAATTGCTGCGATACCCAGCAGGTAGCAAAGGGCTGCCTTTTTAAATGGATTATTCATTTTGTTCTCCTTACTTTTTCCCCGTTAACCCAGGGTTTTTGTTTTTTTACTACTATTTGATGCCAATTCGAATGGTTACATTAGTTCTTTTTTCAAAAGTACATAAAGTGCTGTAAGCGCAGATTATCTGTTGCTGCCAGAGCCGCCATGGGTCTTGATCTGCGAAAAGGGTTTACCTAACTGGTTTACACTGACTGTTTTTCCCTTTCCGTCATAAAAAGATACAAATGCAGCCTTGGTAACTCCGGTGGCTGTGTCCATTACAAATACACCATAACCGCCGTCTCCTTCCCTGCCTGTGTCCAGTGCACAGGCGGAAAGCTGGTATCTTCCGTTCTGTGCCAGGGCAACCGACCGACTCTCCGGATCATTAATAACAGTGATCGGGTCGGAGAAACGATCATTGCGGATAGCTCCCATCAGGATAAGAATCATCAAGGTGGCAACGATTCCTGCAGTAAATCCTTTAAGTATACGCCCTCTACTTTCTTTCATTGATAAATGCCTCTGCTGAGGTGGAATTGCTGTTAAGATCAAAGCGTCTGAGTAGTCGATCAATGTCCTGTTCGGATGTTGCGGTTGATCGCTGCTGCTGATTGACTGCACTTCTACGATGTGTTTTTTTAGTCTGCCCTGCGGCAATCTTTTGATTTGTACTGGATGATCCTGCTTGAATCTGTTTGACCAGGAGCACCCGTCGCCCCATGGCCTGGTCAAGGTCATCAGCCAGTGATTCCCAGAGTTCAAGATAGACGGAGCTGGAAGTTGCGGCAGAAACCGGATCAAAGCCAGGTTTCACCGTACGCAGTGCCTGCATGGTGGCTGGATTTAATTTTCCATCAATGGGGACCGTGTAACCCTTCAAGAAAAGCAGAGATTGTACTTCCCGAATTTTTGACTGGGAGCTGAGCAGCTGGAAATCGCGACGTACTTTATCGGTTACTACAGGATCAGGCTGGGAACCGGGCAGCAGTTTCCAGTAGGGAACATACAGGTATTTTCCAACCACCTGCATGACGCTTGCCTGCACCAGCAGCCGGATAGCGGCATGACGGCCCTGCACTTTTTTTACCGTACCCTTGATACCGAAGGTGGGGCCGAAGATTGTAAAGCCCAGCTCCTTTTCCGCTATGGCCTTGTACACGTTAATGGAGTTTACTGTCTGCATTCTGCCGATACCGGACATGGTCCTGAAATCAAGGAGATTGAAATCAAGGGTAATGCGAGCCAGACTCCTGGTGCTGCCCTGGCTGTAATCTACGCTTATGGTATCTCCGGGTACCCATGATTCATTCACATTAAAGGGTCTGGTGGTTACGCCGAAGTCAGTGCCGCGCCCCCTGGTTTCCAGGCCACGGTCAAATTCAGTGATACCGCCGGAAAGAACAATATCAGGGATATATTTATACTGAAAATTTGAATAGCCGGTGACAACCTCATTATTCATAAAAATGGGATTATAAGGTATATAGACAACATGTCCGCCTATGGAGTTCAGTGCACTCTTGGTCATCTCAGTGATATCGCGTGGAATTTCACCAAATCCGTATTTGGAGGTACCTGTATTATCGACAATATCCTTGCCTTGAATCATCACCCGCTTACCGTACACCTCGGTCATCTTGCCAAGGCCGTATAAGGCCTGATCAAAAGAGGTCTTTGTTACCATTGGAGGATCATAGGGCATTTCTACCTCAACCTGCCTGGGATCGATGCCGGCACAGGAACTCAGCATGATGCCCGCAAGAGGTAAAAGTATGCAGAACCGGATCCTGGACAACACGCTTTGTTTTGCTTGATTTTCTGCCATGAATTACCCTCTGAGTAGAAAAATTTACCGGAACCATTACTGTGCAATAATGGTTTTATCGCCCTTTGACTGATCAATGATAATGATATCACCCTGGACCCTGGCACCCGCCTGCAGGATAACGGAGTTGAGAACAGAACCCTCATCCATGTACTGCTCGGTTGCCATATCACTTGAACGTGCGGCAGCATCGCTCTGTACCCGCAGGGCAATGTACGAATAGTTTTTGTCAATGCTGTCACCAATCTGATCGTATTCAGATATATGGTCATCAATGGGAATACCGTCATCAAGATCATCTGCCTGGCAGATTGCTCGATCGGCACCCAGGACTACGATACAGAGGATAAAAATGATACGGTGAACATGGTGCATGGTTTCTCTCCTTTGCCTGGTCTATTCCACTATGACCGAATCTATGGCCACGTCCTCATCATTGCCGGATACGGAGACAGTGACATTGCCCATGTCGATATGTTCGGATACATTGCCTTGAGCCGCATCGCTGAAGTGCACGGAACCGACATTGAGCCGGTTGTTACTGCCATCAATGGTACTGTGCAGGTGACCGGCTTTCAGGGAGTAATCAATGGTACCTGCCCGGGAACGGTCCAGTACCACTGATCCGATGTTGCTGACATTATTATTGCCACTGACAGTATTGCGAATACCAGCAGCATCGATATGATTGCTGATACTGTCGGCGATTGAATCGTGCATGATTACGGATGCGGAATTCACACGGTTGTTGTTTCCCGATGCGGTTGCGGAAATGACACCGCTGGAACGGACACTGTTGACGATTCGTCCGCCGCTGGAATTTGAGATCTGTACTGAACCGGCGTTGGCTGCATTATCGTTGCCTTCTACGCCGGCGCTATATGTTCCGCCTTTGATAGAGTTGTGCGCTTTCAGATCCAGAAGATCCGAGCTGTGTCCGGAAACCGGACAGGACAGCAAACAAGAGGATAGTATAAATACAATGGATTTCATTTTTTCTTCCTTTTGAGTTCCCTGTCCCGGCCGGAAGCTGTTGGCCCGGACGGGACAGGTATACTAACATACAGGGGATCAGTTGATGGCAACGGATGCCGAGTTAGCCTGATTATTCCGGCCTTCGGAAACAATACTGGTAATGTCACCGGTATTTTTGACCTCGTTGACAACAGTCCCTTCCGACACCGCACCTTTCACGGAAATGGTACCTGCATTGGCAATATTATTTCGACCGTCTTCAACAATGGCCGTCAGATCACCAGTGGTGTTTATTTTGTTCATCAGGCTGCCTGATACTGTGCTGCCGCCCGTAATAACCACAGAGGCGGCATTGGCCTGGTTATTTTGTCCCTTGGAGACAATACTGGTGATATCACCCGCTTTTTTAATCTTGTTCTGGATATCGGCGGTGACCAGGGTACTGGAGCCGCGGTCATCGACATCGACTCCGCCTGTCGTTGTATCGCTGCCTGAAGACCCGGAGTCTCCATTAAAAGATCCGACTATGGTGGTCTGGGTGTTGTTGTGATGCGTTGATCCGTTGTGATTCTTTGATCCTCGTGCGTAACTCAGCGAGGCTGCGGTAATCAGGATAATGGTGAGAACTGCTGCTTTTTTGAACATGGTTCCGTCTCCCTTTCTATGGTTGGATACACAAGCCAGGATGGCTGATGCTAAATTAGCAAGGGAGATGCCAGTAGAGAAAAATGGAGAGAGGAAAATGAATTGTTCTGCTAATTCAATATATTATGGATGTTGAAGAAAGAAATGGACCGGAGCAAAGGGAAGAAACAAACAAAATTTGGGAGTTGATTCTTCATTGATTGTTCGAAAATCGAACACATACAGAAAGATGTTTTCCTAACAATTTGATTTTACAGGATTTATTTGAAGTGTCAAGATTGTTGCAATACCGGACAGTGAAAAATGTTCAATCGAGGGTAGGGCTTTGGACCGGAATCGTGAAAAATCTTATTTTTTAGCTGCAGTAATCTGAAATTTTTTCATCTTCTGGTAAAAGGTTGAGCGGGCAATACCAATCATTTTGGCTGCGTCGGAAATATTCCAGCCGGCCCTGTCCAGAGCCTTAGAGATGTATTTTTTCTCCATCTCTTCCATGCTGGGAAAAGATACCAGTTGCTGATGCGTTTCTTGTCCAATACTATCTGAAATACGTGCCAGGTCACCTGTAGTTATATTTTTTCCTCGTGCCTGCACGCTCAGGCGCAGTATGGTATTTCTCAGTTCCCGGATATTACCGGGCCATGCATAATGGATCAGGGCGTTAAGAACCGGTTCTGACATGCCGGGAACCGCCCAGCTGTATTCATGGGCAAACCGTTTGAGAAAATGGTTGATCAAGGGGGCTATATCCTCTTTTCTTTCACGAAGTGGAGGTACGTTGAGAACAAAACAGGAAAGTCGCTGGAAAAAATCTTCCCGGAATTTATTTTCCTGCATCATGGTGTCAAGGTCCTGATTAGTGGCAGCCACGATTCGTACATCAAGTTTTTTCACCCTGATGTCACCAAGGCGGGTAATTTCACGATTCTCCAGAAAACGGAGGAGTTTTGGCTGCAGTGCCAGGTCCATATCACCAATCTCATCAAGAAACAGCGTACCGTTATGGGCCATTTCCAGTTTGCCGGGCTTGTCCACTGCGTTGTGGAAAGCGCCTTTGACCGAGCCGAACAGTTCACTCTCAAAAATGCCTTCCGGAATGGCAGAACAGTTCAAGGTTACGAAACCGCCCTGTCGTTTGCTGAAACTGTGCAGGGCCGATGCCACCAGTTCCTTGCCTGTGCCTGGTTCGCCAAGGATGAGTACCGGTACGTTGATGGGAGCTATCGTTTTGATATCCTCGTACAATCGTACCATGGACTCACTCTGGATGATGGTTTCATCCGTGGTCGCCAGTCTGTTCTTGAGTCCCTGTTTTTCCAGACTGATCCGGACCCGGTAGCGGAGACGTTCTAGCAGTGCTGAGCCATAGCAAAGCAACAGCTCGATCTGCCTGGGATATTGTTGTGCAGCCGGTTTCTGATCACTGCCCTCAATATAAAGACATCCCTCAACATGTCCCTCAAAAAACAGGGGTGAACAGAAGGCCGGTTGGGATAATTGGTTTCTCCTGGTGCCGGAAGAACCAATGTAGTCAAGCGTCATATTGCTGAGTACGGTTGCCTCGGTAGTCATGGCCCGGTTGATAAGATCATTGCGCAGTGATTTTTTGGTATCAGGCGCCATGTTTTCCGTGGTCCGATACACAAGCTCATCCTCTGCATCCCGGGTGGCAATAAATCCGCAATGTCCGCCTGCAAGTCTAAGGGATGAGCGCAACAGGAGAGAGAACAACTCGGATTCAGTATCCGCCTTCACAAGCAGTTGGAATGAGTTGAGCAAATCACTATAGTGCGTGTCGGCAAGTTCATTGCCAGGAGTTTCGTCCTTTGTATCACCTGGAAGAAAGGAATCCAGGCCAAAGAGAATGGTCTTGTTTTCAAGCAGATCATCATCTTGTCGAGCATCTTGTTCTTCTTTTTCGGAGAATACACGGGCCGGGGTGTCCTGTTGTTCTTCTACAAAGGTAAAGAAAAAGTCAACAATGCGAAATGTTAATCCATTCACCAGCAGGATAGACGTGATTTTTTCATTTCCAAGCCAGATCGCATTGGTACTCCCACAATCGGATAAATAGAAGTTGTCGTCCTTTTTCTGTACAGTTCCATGGTGGCGGGAGACCTGGAGAGAATCCAGGACAAGTTCATTATCTGCGTCTCTGCCGATACTGAGAGCGTGCTTAAACGTTACCACCCGGTAATTACTTCCATTTTGGCTGACTATTAACTGCGGCATATTGTTCTCAGTAGCCTTTACAATGCTGTTGGATAATATCTGTTCAGATCAAATCGTCCTGCCTGAATGGGCTGGTCGTGAAAGAAACGTTGCTGGAACCAGTCATACTCTTCCCAGAACCCGGGATTGGCCCGGTTTATGCCGTAGCCGAGAAAACGTTCAATATCTTTTTCCTCTATCTTCTTACTCGAGAGCAGATGGAGAAAATCGGGGAGATCACTTACATGGACGTTAAAAAAATAATTGGGATACGAACCTATAAAACCCGGCAGGATATCTGCCCGGTCTTTTGCAGCATCCAGTACGTTTTTTTCACCGAACAGATAGGTGACGTTTGCGTGCCAGCGGTTGACCACGATGGAGAGAACTAAATCGTCGCCCTTGTCACGCCGTATCCGTACATAGGCCAGGTTGGCGCTGTGATTATTAAAATGGGACAGGAGGGCGGATCCGGGCGCACTGATTGCCCGGAAGCCCTGGAGAACATCATCCAGGGTATTGTACTGTTTCGGAACGCCCGGATACTGTTTGCCTGCAGGGAGATAGTTTACCTGGTCAAATTTAATATCAGCCGTTACCGGAATCTCCTTCTCCACGATATGCTCAATGAATTCCCGTTTGGGATCATTTGTAGTAAATTCAATGTCGCTGGGCATCAGGGTGGGAACAGTGTGAATATCTTTATTCTTTACCCCCAGATACCAGGAATCGATCATTTCCCGGCGCTTGTCTTCCGGCATGAAGTTAAGGAAATAGGTCTCTCCCTCCACCCGCAGGGTATCCATGTAGAGGCGTATTGCAAGCTGATGTCCTAACGTACCGTACACATCAAAACCGGCAACCAGTGCATAATATATCCGCTCAAGCAGGGGATAGTCAATGACCCACATGGTGCTTGGCAATTCACCACGCACACCGCGTTGCACCGATGCACTGTCAAAATGACGGTACACCGTGAGCAGCGGTGCATCCTCGGGCCGGTTTCCTTTCCAGATAGCCTCATAGCCAAGCCCGTTATAATAACCGGCAGCATAAAAGTCCTGCCTGGACTTGAAGTAGCGCATGATCGCCTGATGGTATTTGTTTTTGATCAGGGCGCGGATACCAAATTTTGATCCCTTTTCTATGGGCATTATCAGGTTGTCCCGGTTCAGGCGCATAAATCCCGGGTTTTTGACACTCAGGTCATATTCCGGATCCATAAACATAACCCAGAAATGATCATGGATGACATTGAGTGCGACCTGGCCACGGCATACC
Organism: Thermodesulfobacteriota bacterium; assembly: GCA_034660835.1. Classification (GTDB taxonomy): domain Bacteria; phylum Desulfobacterota; class Desulfobulbia; order Desulfobulbales; family Desulfobulbaceae; genus Desulfobulbus_C. The sequence continues at coordinate 1,575 of JAYEKB010000250.1, read as the reverse complement.
GGACCGCGGATAAAGGTCATAATAATGTAATGGGAGTTGTCGAGCAGGAACTGGTAACGTGATCTGACAGGGATCTGTTCAAAGGAAACAAAGGGGTTGGCACTGGTTGTCTGGTCATAATCTACCAGATGCGGTTCCTGCAGCCACTTAGGTGTTATAAAAAGCTCCTTAAAACGGGCAAGCTGTTTATTGTCAAAGTTGACCACCATATGGGTCTTGTGGACAATGGTGGAATGGATTTTCCGGAATCGGTAGTAAAATTGTTCCGTACCGGGATCATCATAAGGGCGTACCGTGTTAATAAGATCAACAATCTCACCGGAAGGAGTCTTAGAGCGGACCAGTTCATAATACTCGTTGGTGCTGGTGTCGAATTTGAGGTGGGCAAGAAAAAAATGCTCATACAGGTAGCGGGCCGTCATGGCATGCTTGGGATCAGGTGTGTTGAGAAAATTTTCCCAGATTTTTATTTTTGCAGCATCTTCAGGCTTGGGACTGATGATTATGTTTTGCTGCTCAGGGGTGGGGCCGTTGGCCCCCTGGGCCAGCCAGCCTGAAAACAGTTTAAACACTTCCTGCGTAAGCGGCGGAAAACCGAATGGCATGCCGCGGTTGGGATGTTTTTCAAGATAACTGCCTAACTCAAGCTGATTTTTGGCACAGGTCAGATCAACTGCTTCGGAATTGTAGGTGCCGCTGCTCTTGGGGTGGACCATCTTGTGGGAGAGCAGTTGCAGCATAATGGAGTTGTTGTAGCCGCTCTGGGCACTATTATCCGTAACCGAAAAGAAGTCCTTTTGCCGCCACTGCTCAGTGGTCTGAGCGTCAATGAACAACCGGGTCGGATCCATGGTAGTGAGCCGGGTGGAATTATAAACCGCATTTTTTGTACCGCCCCGATCTACTCCTTCATAAGCACTGAGTTTAAGCTGGCAGGGCGAGTTGTAACAGGAATGGCAGACCACGCAGCGTTTATCCAGCAGCGGTTTAACTTCAGCTACATAATCAATGCGCCTGTCAGGTATTTGCACCTGAACCGGTGGAGGAGGCGGAGCAGCACAGCCGGCAAGCAGGACAAGCAGGGAGGAGAAACAGGAAAAGTTAATGTATTTGCTGGTCATGCAATGCTCCGGATGAGAGGATAATATTTACGATAAAACGGGGATAAAAATTGTTCAAGAACTGCAAATGTCGAATATCGAACAAGGAATGTCGAATTATGAAGGAGTAGCTGTTTAAAAACTTCAACATTCATAATTTCTTGTTCGATATTCGATATTCAATTTACTGATTCCCGGCTACTTGTCTTGAATCTACAACACCCGGTTGCCCGTCTCCCTGGTGGAATACCCGCCTTTGGCTTCCACGGCCTGTTTAAACTCTTCAGTCTCAATAATAGTCAGCACTTTACGAATGGACGGCAGCTCCAGAAATTCCCGGGGGATAATCAGGTCATACCGTTCCTCGGTAACCGGCACAAAATCAAGTTCCAGGGCCCGGGCGGCTGCAAGAATACCAAGACCGGCATCGGCCTTGCCCGAGAGTACGGACACGGCAACTGCCATGTGAGTGTAC
>JAYEKB010000249.1:0-2801 GCA_034660835.1 Thermodesulfobacteriota bacterium | reverse complement strand
TTGACCAATATCATCACCCCAGATAACCAGAATGTTGGGCTTATCTGCTGCAGCAACATTTCCAGCCCAGGAAAACAGGACAAGAGCAGTGGCTGCACATAAAACGTGTTGCAGTCTCATAAAAAAACCTCCTTTTTTAATATTGGACCATCTCAAGCAAATATTCATTGTATCAAACGAAAAACAATCCGTAATGATAATCATTACGTATCATTTTTCCTGTTCAAGGTGTTTTATGAAAATACTATTGACGACTGGCTGCCGACTTCATCGAATTCAGCACGGCGTCAACACCGAGAGAACCACCGGCGGTGGGCGGGAACTCTTTAAAGGACTCCAGGAAGTTGGCTACGTATACCTGGGCCGGAACAAACATGAACATGGTTTCCGCGTAGAAATTGCGAACGTACATGGCAGAATCCGGACCTACCTCAAAGGGATCCATTCGCAGGTTGGTTACGACGGGCCAGCTGGGTGTCTTGCGGTAGGCCTCATTGATGGAACCTTCCATGATGGTGAAACTAATCTTCCAGTCCTTGTAGCGGAGGGCGTTCAGGTTGCCGGCGGCATCAAAGTAGAAGATCTCGTTTCTCTTACCGGGACCTTTACCCGTAAGGAGATCCATCTGGTTGTAACCATCCAGATGGGCCTTGAAGGTCTTACCGGCAGCGGCATGGCCTTTCAGCAGTTTCTCTTTGACATCCGGCTCACCAGCTGCAGCGAGCAGGGTGGGCATCCAGTCTTCATGGGAGAAGATGTCGTTGATCATGGTGCCGGGTTTAATGTGCCCGGGCCACCTGACCATCATCGGTACCCGGAAGCCGCCTTCCCAGGTGGTTCCTTTTTCACCACGGAAGGGGATGGTTCCACCATCGGGCCAGGTGAATTTCTCGGCACCGTTATCGGTACTGAAAATAACGATGGTGTTGTCGGCGATACCCAGCTCATCGAGTTTAGACAGCAGGGCACCGACGCCGTCGTCCAGCTCCATCATGCCGTCGGCGTAGAGGCCGTAACCGGATTTATTTTTATACTTCTCGCTGAGATGGGTCCACACGTGCATCCGGGTAGAATTGTGCCAGATAAAGAAGGGCTTACCCGCTTTGTCGGCCCGATCGATAAAGTCGAGGCTGGCGTTCAGAAACTCTGTGTCGGCTGTTTCCATACGCTTTGAGCTCAGGGGGCCGGTATCCTCTACCTTACCATCTGCAGTTGTATGAAGGACACCGCGAGGGGCAAATTTTTTATGAAATTCAGGATCTTTGGGGTAGAATTGGCTCTCCGGTTCTTCTTCAGCATTGAGGTGATAGAGGTTGCCGAAGAATTCGTCAAAGCCGTGGGCGGTGGGCAGGTGCTCGTCCCGGTCGCCCAGATGGTTCTTGCCAAACTGACCGGTCATATAGCCGTGGTTCTTGAGGAGCTCGGCAATGGTGGGATCTTTGTCCTGAATACCCTGTTTGGCGCCCGGCATACCGATAGTCAGGAGTCCGGTGCGGAAAGGATGCTGACCGAGCATAAAAGAGGCACGGCCGGCGGTACAGCTCTGCTGAGCATAGGCATCGGAGAAGAGCGCCCCTTCATCGGCAATACGGTCAATGTTCGGAGTGCTTCCACCCATCATGCCCCTGTGGTAGGCACTGATGTTCCACATACCCACGTCATCACCCCATATAACCAGAATGTTGGGTTTTTCAGTTGCTGCCAGTCCCAGCCCTGCAGAAAATGCAATCGCTGCAGATACGACCAGACCGGTCAGCAGTTTTTGTTTCAGCCCCATGTGAACCTCCCCTGTTAATTTATTTTAGCGTAAGTAGAAATTAAACTTGATTGATAACATATATCAAAATGTTCAATTTGTCTAATGCAAATATTCTATTACTATGATACCTTTTTGTTATGAATATCAGTCTACGTCACCTGCAACAAATTGAGGCCCTTGCCGGCCAGGGAAATTTTGCCAAAGCGGCACAGCGGCTCAATATTTCACAGCCTGCCCTGAGCCGTTCCATTGCCCTGCTCGAAGATCAGTTGGGAGTAAAACTGTTTGACCGATCCAAACGGGAGGTTGTGCCAACGGTTTTCGGAAAGCATGTCCTGCAAAGGGGAAAACCGGTATTGCAGGATATGCGGATGATGGAGCGGGATTTGAATCTGCTGCAGGAGTTGAAATCCGGCGAACTGGTAATCGGCAGCGGTCCTTTCCCGGCAGAGATTTCAGTTGGTAAAGCTGTGGCACTATTCAGCAGAAATTATCCCGGAGTGAATGTCCGGATTATCTTTGACCGGACTCCGAACCTGCTGACCAGACTGCGCAACCGGGAACTCGACATCTTTGTGGCCGACACCAGGATGATTAAAGATGCGTCAGAATTGGAAATCATTCTGTTACCACGACAACAGGGCTATTTTTGTTGCCGTGCAGGCCATCCCTTAACTGAAAAGAAACAACCGGATCTAAAGGATATCTTTTCCTACCCCCAGGCCGTGATGTGGTTTCCTAAGGTACTACTGAGTTCAATGGCCCGGAAAGCAGGATTGCAGTTAAACGATGTGACGGATCTGCCCTGTGCTGTTCTCCAGTGCGATTACCTGAAAGTGCTTTTTGAAATCATCATTGGCAGTGATGCGGTCGGACTGATCACCCGATCAATTCTTGACAACAGTATCCGGAAAGAGCAGCTTACCCTGCTGCCGATATCCCTGCCGGAATTAAACACTCATTATGGGCTGGTCAACCTTTCGCGCTACTCTCAGTCACCCGTGGTAAGCAAGTTTCAGCAGTATATGATTGAAACCGAAGA
>JAYEKB010000248.1:0-2827 GCA_034660835.1 Thermodesulfobacteriota bacterium | reverse complement strand
AGTGTTCACCGAAGGCAAGCCGATGCGACCGCACCTGCTTTGTCGCTGCAGGAGCAGGCATAGGCAACTATAGCCTACTCCTGCGCTCAGCGCATCTGCAGCCGCCTCGACTTGTGAAATATGCGGGATAGGGGGAATAACTGGCCATGAAAATCCGTGTACAAGCATTAAAAAGATCGAATTCACCTTTGTTAAAATTTATCTAAATTGTCTTGACGGAATAACTCAGAAGTCTACGGTTTTATTCAAGAGTAAAAAAAATCTCAACAATCAATCCTATCCCCAGAGTTCGGGCTGCGGGGGCAGGATTAGGTGTTCTTTACATTCAAGCCCGGGTTCCCGGTCACGCGCAAGAAGAAGATGGCCGTCAAGGTCGATAAAATCAGCGTCCCTGGCCAGGAGCAGAGCCGGTGCAATCCCAAGCGATGTGGAAACCATGCAGCCGACCATGACACCAAGGTTAAGCCTGCGTGCCTGTTGCTGCAACCGGAGGGCCTCGGTCAGGCCACCGGTTTTATCAAGCTTGATATTTATGTAATCATACAGCTTTACAAGTTCCTGCAGATCACTCCTGTCACGACATGACTCATCAGCGCAAACCGGTATGGGCCGGGAAAGTTCAGCCAGTATCTCATCGCTTGCGGCTGGAAAGGGTTGTTCGATTAATTCGATGCCCAGCTCTACAAGCCTGGGTACGAGGTGCTGATAATATTCTCCACTCCACGACTCGTTTGCATCAACGATTAAGCGGGCCTCGGGTGCTCCCTTGCGGACAGCCTGTAGCCTTTCCAGGTCGGATTCGCCGGTGAGTTTTATTTTGAGCAGGGGCCTGTTTTGATGTTGTTTCGCTGCTTGGAGCATCCGTTCAGGCGTATCCAGGCTGACGGTCCAGGCAGTGAGCACCGGTCTCCATTCTTCAAGTCCAGCCAGATCCCAGACCGGCCTGCCGGTCAGTTTTGTCTCAAGATCCCACAGGGCCAGGTCAAGACCATTGCGAACAGGCCCCGGCGGCAGAATATTTTGCAAATCACTTCGCTCACAGCCCTGTTCCATAACATCACGGACAGTCTCCATTTCTGCTACTGCAATTTCGGTAGCCATTCCGTATCGTTCCGGTGATGCTTCGCCGCGACCAATGCAACCGTCCTGTTCAAGCTCCACCACCACGACCTTGACCGAACTACTGCTGCCTCTGGAAATTCGAAAGACACCACGGATAGGCCATTTTTCTATGGAAATACGCAGGAGCCGTTTCATACAATCTACTTGTCTTAAATGCAATTAAATGTTGTTGTTTTAACTTGATCTGATTCTTTACCAACTACTGCACTACGGTAATCGGCTGCTCCTTAAAGCTGCCGCCAAGGCAAGAATCGGACCACTACCAGTTTTGGGGCTTGAGGAGTGTTACTATAACGACCACGGATACGTTGATATCCATTAGGGCCTGTTAAGAAATAAGTGTTGCATTTAGGCGCTCTGATTTGGGTTAGATTTGTACGATTTGATTGCACAAAACCGGAGGCGTAGCATGGCTACGTTGAGGATTTTGTAATTGAAAATCGTACAAATATGACCTGAAGCAGAGATGCATAGGTGTGACACTTATTTCTTAACAGGCCCTTAGGTTCACCGACCAGTTCGCAATTCGCTGCTTAGCAGATTGTACCGGCAAAGCGTGAAGATCGACAAAGGTTTCCAGAATCAGCAAGGAGAATATTTATGCCGGCTTGAGTATTTCTTGATCCGAAGAAATGACAGATGTCAGAGTATGTTCTTCTCCCGGTGCCAGCATACGCGCATCGCCAGAAGCATTTGCTGCCTCGATACAGAGCATGGTTTTATAGGCATCATCTTTCATGTCAGCTATGGCAACACATTTCTCAAGCCAGGGATTCCAGACAACAACGGAGGAAGAGCCTTGTGCGTCAAGATGCACTGTTCTTGTCTGATCATACAGGGTCACTGGATAATCCACCTTCCGGTAGACGCGATCAACCTCTTGGCAAACAGTTAAATTGCCCTGCTGTGTGCGTTTTTCCCCAGTTACCTTATCAAAATACGATTTGTCGGCAAGCCCTTCAACATGCACCTTCTCAATATTTTCAACTGCAAAGTAGCTGTGCAAAGCTGAAGTGATTTCAAATGGTTGTGCATCACAATTTCTGGTGGTAAGCGCAAGAGTAAGTGTACGGCCCACGGTGATGGCTAAAAGCAGTTCAAATTTGTGTGGCCACAGTTGTAAACTCTCGGCAGAAGGCTGCAGCTGCAATATTACTTCGGTTGTATGCTCATCAATTTCCTTAACCTGCAGCAGTTCCCAGACAGAACTCCTGGCAAAGCCGTGCTGCGGCAATTCACTGTTAGTTGGGTGTTTGCCGAACCATGGCCAGCAAACTGGAACACCGCCTCGTATCGCCTTACCGATCTCAAAAAAACTTTTTTTACTGAGCCATAAAAGAGGCTTTTCACCAACACGTTCATAATGAAACACATGGGCACCCTGGAGTGCAATATTTGCACTGGCACTTGCATTGCCAATTTCTATATATCTAAAACCATTAATAAAATGTTTATTTTTTATCATTTTTTCCTGTTCGGTCATCTGCTCTCGCAGACAACAACACTGCGGGAACAAACTTGAATGGTATTTTCTCTAATCACCTGTTGCTGAAACTTGAGTGAGGATGAGCCGGTGAAGGACCCTCAGCCTTGACTAAACAGGTTCCTTTTATTCCATGGGTTTTCAAATACCTCCGGGCTCTGGCAACCCAGTCCTCTGACCCGTTTCCCTCAAGTATAGGACATACCCCATAAGGAAACATGA
>JAYEKB010000247.1:0-2830 GCA_034660835.1 Thermodesulfobacteriota bacterium | reverse complement strand
CTGGTTTCTTCAGCTTGATCCCCTGGTGGCCCTGGCAACAGTCTTAACCACCCACACCCTGTACAAAGGGCTGCTCTGGGCTCTGGCAACCTTCATCCTGACTGTCCTGTTCGGGCGGTTTTTCTGTGGCTGGGTCTGTCCGTTCGGTACGCTGCATCATTTCATTGGTTTTCTGGCGCATCGTCGCTTAAAACAACCGACAAAAATACAGCTCAACCGTTACCATCCCTTACAGCGGATAAAATATTATCTTTTGATGCTGTTTGTTGGTGCAGCTGCCTATCCCTCAGATCAGTCCATCTTGCTGACCGGTCTGCTCGACCCGATCCCGCTCATTTCCCGATCGTTTAATTTATTTGTGCTACCTGTTGTTGACACAGCTGTCGGTATAACATCGGTGAAAGAACGGTTGTATCAGGGCGGCTGGCTTATTTTCATGGTTTTTTCTGCAGCGATACTCGGCAACCTGTTGATGCCACGATTGTATTGCAGGTTTATCTGTCCCCTTGGGGCTTTGTTGGGACTGATCAGCCGGTTGGCTGTCTGGCGCATAGGAAAAATGGAGAAGCAATGCAGCGACTGTAAGATGTGTGAGCGCTACTGCGAGGGTGGCTGCGCCCCTTCCACCAACATCCGGGTCAGTGAATGTGTGCTCTGCTGCAACTGCATAGATCCGTGCCCGGATAAAATAATTACCTATCAATCGCTTGCCAACCCCGCCGGGGCGGAAATGCAGCCAAATATCTCGCGCAGGGGATTTTCGTTTTCTCTTGTCAGCGGTTTTCTCGTTGCTCCGGCGTTCAGTCTCGCAGACAAAAGCGGCAACAACTGGAACACCGGTATAATTCGTCCTCCAGGAGCGCTTGCTGAACAGGAGTTCCTGCAAAGATGCGTTAAATGCGGTCAGTGTATGCGGGTTTGCCCCACTAATGTCCTGCAGCCGATCGGTCTTGAATACGGGCTGGAATCCCTCTGGACCCCTCAGCTCAACAACCGTATCGGTTCAAGCGGTTGCCAGCTCAACTGCACAGCGTGCAGCCAGGTCTGTCCCACCGCAGCCATCCGACCGATCACGCTGAATGAGAAACTCGGTCGGGAAGAATTTGCAGAAAAAGGGCCGCTGAAATTGGGTACCGCCTTTCTGCAAAGGGGACGCTGTCTGCCTTGGGCAATGGATAAACCCTGTATCGTCTGTGAGGAAAACTGTCCCTTGAGTCCCAAGGCTATCTTTACCCGCACAACCTATGTTACTGTTCGTAACCGTCAATTTTCGGTGAACGAAATTGAAGCTGATGCGGCCAGGATAACCATAACCGGTCAAGCCCTTGAGCCAGGAAAATTTGCTTCCGGTGATTATTATTGCCTTCTGGGGGATCGTCGATATAAGATTACGGCAAACGGCAAGGATTTTTTCATGTTGGGGCATGAGCTGAACGAGCTGGACATTGATCATGAAGTAGTTGCAGTTCAGGTACGTTTGCAAAGGCCGTATGTCGACATAGAGAAATGCACAGGTTGTGGTGTGTGTGAACATGAATGTCCGGTCAACGGTAAAAAAGCGATCCGTATAACAGCCGAAGGCGAGACAAGAAATCCAAAACGGGCGTTGCTGTTGAAACGATAGGAATAATCAGAGGATGAAACCATGAGTGACAACAATGAGAGGAACAGCAGTCTGGATAGAAGAAATTTCCTGAAGACCATGGGAGCGGCAGGTGTGGGCTCTCTACTTGCAACTGTCGGCCATGCAGGTGAAAATCAGCAGGTAGTGGCTGTTGCCGGTAAAATGGGAAAGGGAACGTTACCCCATATACCCAAGCGAAAACTGGGTAAAACCGGGGTTGAGGTTGCCTGTCTGTCCCATGGGCTCATGTATAATCTGCTTGAAAAACAGATCATTCTGCGAAAGGCATTGGCCTGGGGGGTAAGCCAGTGGGACACTGCCAACAGTTATGCAAACGGCAATTCAGAACTGGGTGTAGGAAAGTTCCTGCAAAGGCAACCCGAGGCAAGGAAAGATATTTTTCTTGTCACCAAGGCGTCCGGTGCAGATACCGTGGCTGAGGTGGAGGAGCGGTTGCAGACCTCGCTTAAGCGGATGAACACCTCCTATGTTGATCTGTATTACGGGGTACATGCTCTCAGTAGTCCTCGTGAGCTGACCAGTGAGTTACGCGACTGGGCCAAAAGTGCTAAGGATCGGGGTTTAATTCGCCATTTCGGATTCAGCACTCATAAGAATATGCATAAATGTCTTAAAAAAGCCGCAGATCTGGACTGGATCGATGTGATTATGACCAGTTACAACTTCAGGCTTATGCAGGACAAGAAGTTAAATCGTGCTGTTGATGCCTGTTACGACGCCGGTATCGGGCTCATTGCCATGAAAACCCAGGGCAAGGAAATCAAATCAAGAAAAGACAGGAAGTTGACTCAACATTTTCTCGAAAGCGGGTTTACGGAAGGGCAGGCAAAGCTGAAGGTGGTCATGGATGATAAAAGGTTTGCCGCTACCTGTATTACCATGCAAAGCGTTGCCCTGCTCACAACCAATGTGGCTGCCGTTTTCGACAAGACAAAGCTTTCAGAGGCGGACAAGTCGGTTCTGGCCGAATTCGCTGAGCAGACCTGTAGCGGTTACTGTGCCGGTTGCGGGTATCTCTGCGACCGCACTGTTGCCGGAGCGCCGTATGTGAGTGATGTCATGCGTTACCTGATGTATTGCAACAGCTATGGCGATGAGAAAAAAGCCAGGGAACTTTTCAGAGAGGTTCCGGTAGCGGCGAGAGAAAAACTTGCTAAAGCTGATTTCTCTGTTGCCGAAAGAGGA
>JAYEKB010000246.1:0-11997 GCA_034660835.1 Thermodesulfobacteriota bacterium | reverse complement strand
ATAGAGGTGTATTATGCAGGCAGTCGCGAAAGCGCCCCGTATTGATGTCAAAGTCACCGGGGAAGTATCTGAAAAGCTCCTGAAAACGCTTAAAGATGAATGCAGAGATGTCCTGGTGATCATCACCGATCCAGATAAAGAGTTTGTTGATGCAAAGGAGACGGATTGGTACAGGGAGGCAAAGGCCGAGCTGACACCAGGAGAATCTCTACGTATCTATCGACAGAATGCTGGACTGACCCAGGAAGCATTGGGTAAGATGCTGATTGACACTGCTCCAATGTGCTCCAGTAAGCGCCTGGCCGCACTCTTCTCAAGCATGTGAGTGTTGATTGCTTTTTTTTGAGAAATGGTGTTAAGGTATTTTTCCAAAGCGTGGCCAAATGACGTATTCATGGACCTTCACGGATTTTGATACCGCTGATCTTTCATATCCTGCTCAACACCAGTTGCCCAGGCGATAGCTTCTCCTTTGGTATCAAAAGTCCCGGCAACGGTTTCAAAGCCCTTTCGACGTACTGTCGCCAGATAACGTATTCCACGTTTGTTTTTTCGTTTAGCAATCCGAGCCATTTTTTTTGCTCCATTTTGTAAGCAAATGACAGCATGAAACAGCAAGAGAAGATGGAAAGCATGAAGACACAAAAAAAGGCTTTATCCCGCTATTACTGGGATAAAGCCTTGAAAATCAGGTGGTGCCGAAGGGGAGAGTCGAACTCCCACGAGCATACGCCCACTAGACCCTGAAACTTACACAGTGGTTTTCTGTAACTCGTTAAAATAGAGCAACTATTTGGTAGTAAAATAAAAACACGCCAGACTTTAATAGACAGTTTTGGAACATTTTCTATAGTTTTGACACTTTTCTTTGCCAAACCTTCGCCAAATCTTCGCCAGATCTGTAAAAAAAATATCATAGGTAAGCGGTGGTGAATATCATGTTCTGAACATCGTCGAAACCAGTCATAAGACAGAGGAGACAGAGGAAATATGTTGAACTACGGAATCGAAAAATCAAACCAGCAATGTAAGAATTTTCAAAACGAAAAGGTGTGGTAAAATAATAATTTTACATTCTCTGGTATGTTCCAACACTTCGATTTGTACTTGCCAGTTATGTCACGTCCGTTTGTCAAATCGAATTATTTTTAAGCACCTCCTCACTCAAGCGACGTAAATAGTCATTGTACGCATCTGCCAGGCCATGTTCCAAGGTAAATTTCGGTTGCCAGCCCAGGGTATTTATACGGGTCGTGTCGAGCAATTTTTTAGGAGTTCCGTCGGGTTTGCTGTTATCGAAAACGGTTTTTCCTGTAAAGCCAGTTACCTGGGCAACCATGGCGGCTGTTTGGGCAATGGTCTGGTCTTTTCCTGTTCCTATATTTAAAAACGATGCTTTTGAACAGTTCGCAAATTCAGTTTGAAAAGCGTTTGCGGCCTGCGGTTTGCGATCGATGGAAAAATGGCTTTGATCGAGATTCATAATGAAAAGGCAGGCCTCGGCCATATCGTTTACATGGAGGAATTCACGATAGGCTTTGCCGGTTCCCCATAATATCACCTTTGGTGTTGAACAAGGGATAAGGCGTGAGGAGTCCAGGCTGAGGCCTATGGCCTCTTTTATGTCTTCCGGGATTGGACCGTATACCTGTTCATCTCGCTTTATTCCATGAAAATCATCTTGGGCGGCCAGTTTTGCCAGGTGGTATTTGCGGATCATGGCCGGGATTACATGGGAGTTTTGCAGGTCGTAATTATCTCCCGGACCGTAGAGGTTGGTGGGCATGACAGACCGGTAGCTGGTACTGTACTGGCGGTTGTAGGACTCACACATCTTTATGCCCGCGATTTTAGCAATGGCGTAGGGCTCGTTGGTCTGTTCCAACTCACCGGTGAGCAGGTACTCCTCCTTCATCGGCTGGGGCGCAGACCTTGGATAAATGCAGGAGCTGCCAAGGAAAAGAAGTTTTTTTACCCCGGCCCGGTAGGCTTGCTCAAAAACATTACACTGGATCGTCAGGTTTATATAAATAAAATCAGCAGGATAAGTATTATTTGCATAGATACCGCCCACCTTGGCCGCAGCCAGGACCACCTGGTCTATTTTCCGGCCTCGAAAAAATTCCCGAACCGCCTCCTGATCCGTAAGATCCAGCTCAGCATGCGTTCTGGTAATAATATTGTTGCACCCTGCTTCCTGCAACTTACGAACAATGGCTGAACCCACCATACCCCGATGGCCGGCCACGAAAATACGTGAAGACATCTTACTCCTCAACTCCATCATTCATTATAATTCATTACCTCGAATCCTGCCTGTTTGCAAAGTTCATCCCGCCTGGCTTCTTCCAGGTCGGACTGCATCATTTCGGTTACCAGTTCATTAAAGGTGATAAGTGGTTTCCAGCCGAGTTCCGTCCTGGCTCTGGTTGAATCGCCGAGTAGGGTTTCTACTTCTGTCGGCCTGAAATAACGGGGATCTATCCGAACGATTACATCACCTTTGTTGAGTGAAGAGAGGGGTGAGGGGTTGTTACTTCCGACTCCCGTTTCCTCATCTGTCACGCTTTCCACTATGCCCTGCTCTTTGAGGCCGGAGCCCTGCCAGCGAAGGGTGATGCCGAGTTCTGCTGCAGCGGCATTGACAAAGTCGCGTACAGAATGCTGTTCACCGGTGGCTATGGCATAATCATCGGGTTTATCCTGCTGGAGCATCAGCCACTGCATGGCCACGTAATCCGAGGCATGGCCCCAGTCCCGTTTTGCATCCATATTGCCAAGGTAAAGGCATTTCTGTAATCCCAGGTAAATCCTGGCCAGGGCACGGGTGATTTTGCGCGTGACAAAGGTTTCACCGCGCCGGGGGGACTCATGGTTAAAGAGGATACCGTTGCAGGCGTACATGCCATAGGCTTCGCGGTAGTTTACTACTATCCAGTATGAATAAAGCTTGGCAACCGCGTAGGGAGAACGGGGATAAAAAGGTGTAGTTTCTTTTTGCGGAATTTCCTGCACCTTGCCAAAGAGCTCTGAAGTGGATGCCTGGTAAAACCTGGTTTTTTCCGTCAGTCCCAGGATACGAATGGCCTCCAGCAGTCGCAGGGTGCCGAGGGCATCCGAATTTGCTGTGTACTCCGGTTCTTCAAAGGAAACAGCTACGTGAGACTGGGCAGCAAGGTTGTAGAGTTCATCGGGTTGCACCATTTCTATGATGTGGATCAGGCTGGATGAATCGGTGAGGTCTCCGTGATGCAGAAAAAAATTTCGTTCCTTATCGTGTGGGTCCTGATACAGGTGATCAATACGATCGGTATTAAACATGGAGGATCTACGCTTGATTCCATGCACCTCATATCCTTTTTCAAGAAGGAGTTCTGCGAGGTACGAACCATCCTGGCCGGTAATACCGGTAATAAGTGCTTTTTTTGTCATCTTTGCTCTTTACTCAATTACATTCGCCCGAAGGCTGGAAAAAAAGGAATAGGGACATCCACAATCTTTTCTTTATCTGGTCAAAAAGGGGGTGTGATTTTCAACAGGGTGGATACCATAGTCCGGCGCAGATGTTCTACCCGTTTCAATGTATAGTGACCGGCCTGCTCCCGATGTATGTCTTTGATTAGCAGCAGTGTTCCGAAATTAAGACATTTATCTTTTTCAAAATGATGTAATGGAAGTTCCAGTTTGAGTAAGCAGTTATGAGTTAATGTCCCCGGATCAAAGTTCTTATGCCGCTGCCACGTGAAATTCTGTTTTGTGTTTTTAATAATTGTTGATGGTTCCGGAACAAAATAGCTGAACTCGGCACAATCAAATTCCATCTCCTTTAGCGAGTTACAAACAGCCTGCCAGAGTTCGTTACAATCCCCTGAATTGGAAATTGTGAGCTGATGGTTAAGAAAGCTGCGTCGGCCATGACTGATCCCTGCTTCATCGGTAAGATCCCGAGCCCAACCGGTTATTCTGCGCATGGTAAAAAAATCAGATATCCCCAGGAAACGAACTGTGCAGATAAGGCCAATCCCTAAAACAAAAAGGATAAGCGCGGATGTATCATTCTGGGTATGGACGATGGTTATGGAAGCAACGCCTAAGATAATTGTAAGGATGTAGATCATCAGCACAGCACGGCGTTGCGTGTAGCCCATTTTGATCAGCCTGTGATGAATATGTTCATTATCTGCCCGGAACATCTTCCGGCCAAGTACAAAACGTCTGAACGGCGCCCACATGGTATCTATGAGTGGTACACCCAGGGCAATAAAAGGAATCAGCATGGCTGTGGCAAACTGACCTTTAATGGATCCGTGAATGGAGAGTGCAGCCAGGGTGTAACCGAGAAAGTAACTGCCGCAGTCGCCCATGAAGATGGAAGCAGGGTTAAAATTATAGCGTAAAAAACCAAGCAGGGAACCGGCCAGGGATGCAAAGGCAAGAGCCTCGAAAATATGGTTGTTGACTGAACAGACAAAGAGCATGGCCAGGGAGACAAAAAAGCATATCCCGGCGGCAAGGCCATCAAGACCGTCAATCAGGTTAATGGCATTTATAACCAGAACAAACCAGAACAGGGTAATCGGCAGGGATAAGAAACCCAGGGACACTCCATCGGTAAAGGGTATTGAGACGATACCAATTCGAAATCCCCAGTAATAGGCGGCCAGGGCGGCCAGTATCTGGCCACCGAACTTGATGGCCGGCGACAGCTTTTTAATGTCATCCAGCAGGCCGACCAGAAAAACAATGATTGCACCGACAACAAAACCTGTTAAATGGTCATCAGTTACAATCAGTTCAGTAGCCGTATTTTGAATATTAAAGAGAAAAAACAGCGTAAAAGGAAAGAGAAAGGCAAAGAAGATGACGACCCCGCCAATTCTGGGTAGAGCAAGTTCATGAACCTTGCGATCTGAAGGTTCGTCCACCAAGCCATACTGCAAAGCCACTTTCTTAACCAATGGTGTGGCAACCAGGGCGAACAGAAATGCTGCTATGAAGGTGAACAGGATCGTAGTCATTGGGCGAATCGACAGATTGCAGGCACCATTCATAAAATGGTGCAGGTGATCACTAATTTTTGTTGAAGATTGTTTTTTTAATCTAATCGCTATGAATTGTCTACTCACAAATAAATGAGGAGAGTTTATTAATTGCACAATTTCTCATTCCACGCTTTTTATGAAAATAAGGGGGAGAGCAGTAACCACAATTTTTATACAGGGATATTTGATGAACGTATGGTTGTCTCTTGTGATACAATAAACAAATCCTAACGCAAATTAAAGGAAGAAATGACAGGCAGTTACTCATATAAAAAACTTTTCGAACAGATCAGGGCCCAGAAGAGCGATTTCTGGCGTACCAATCTGTATGGAATATTGGCGACATTTCTTTTGCTGCCGATTCCCATGCTGATTCCGCTTCTGATTGATGAGATATTGTTAAATCATCCCGGCAAGATGACAGAGACGATTTCCCGGGTTTATGATACGCCTGCAACATGGGTGTATATTGCGGTCATCCTGGTTCTGGTGGTTTTTCTGCGATTTCTGGCCTTTTTTTTCAATAACAGGAAGACCTATTATGCCACAAAGATTACCCAGAAGATCAGCTATCAGTTGCGGCATCGTATCCTGAATCATCTGGAGCGTGTCTCTTTGGCCGAATATGAGACGCTCAAATCAGGTGGTATTGCCTCCAAAACAGTACAGGATGTGGAGAGCGTCAGCGGTTTTGCCGGGCAACTGGTAACAACGGTGTTAAGTGCTTCGCTGATGCTGACGGGAATTGCCCTGATCATGCTCCGGATGAACTGGGTACTTGCGCTGCTGGTCTTTATGCTCAACCCGCTCTTCCTTGGCTTTTCACGACTTCTGGGACGTAAGACCGGCGAGCTGCTGCGAAGGCAGCATGAAGCCTATCAACTGTACCATGAACTGCTGGGTGAGACACTGGAGCTTTTTATCCAGGTACGGGCAAGTAACCAGGAAAGGAGTTTTTTTGGAATCCTGCAGGGTCGGGCAAAAGCGATTGAACAGGCTTCACTTGATTACGGGTACAAGGCTCACGTAGCCCACAGCTCTTCGACTCTGCTGACCAGCACGGTGGTTGATCTCTTCAGAGCACTGGGAATCGCTGCAGTCATCTATTCGGATCTGACCATCGGCATGATGATCGCCTTTCTCTTTTACCTTTCAACACTGGTCTCCCCGATTCAGCAGTTGATGGGTCTGATCATCAGTTACCAGACTACCAAACCGGGGCTTCAGCGTATCAATACACTGCTGTCCCTGGCACAGGAACCACAGTATCCGCAACTCGCCAATCCCTTTAAAGGTGCCGGGACAACCTCTGTTGAACTGAAAAATATCAGCTTTGCCTATGCAAACGGCAAGCAGGTACTCCATGACATTTGTCTCAAAGCTGAGGCAGGGCGGAAGATTGCTCTTATCGGCGCCAGCGGCAGCGGCAAGACAACAATTGCCCAGATCATGGTGGGTTTTTATCCCGCCCATGGTGGTGACATCCTCTATGGTGATATCCCTATTGAAAAGATCGGGTTGCCGGTGGTGCGGGAGAATGTGGCTTTGATGCTGCAGCAGGCGCTTTTTTTTAACGATACGATCCGGATGAACCTGACCCTTTCAGATACAAAAAGTGATCATGAGATCTTTGCTGCGCTGGGGGCGGCACAGTTAGACGATTTTGTCCGTCAGTTGAAGGATGGCCTGGAGACCCTTATCGGCAAAAACGGTATCCGTCTCTCCGGCGGGCAGCGGCAAAGGCTGGCCATTGCCCGGCTGATACTTTCCGATCCCAAAATCGTGATTTTTGATGAGGCAACCTCTGCCCTGGACAATACGACGGAGTTTCATCTCTATGAGACCCTGGCGCCATTTTTAAAAGAGCGTACAACCATTATCATTGCCCACAGAACAACAACCATCAGGCAGGCTGATTACCTGTATCTCATTGAAGAGGGCAGGGTGAGTGCAGAGGGACGTTACGAGGAATTACAGGCAAGGGGAGTGATCAGAGAGGATTTTGATGCCGCATAAGACGGCACCTTTACAGCCGATAACAGGGAACTCTTGTTTATCGTAGGAGCCCAGTCCCCTGGGCGATTGTCAGCCGGCGGGGAATGTCGGCCTTGAAATCGCCCTGGGGACAGGGCTCCTACACTGACCCGCAGAACATTACAAGCAGAAAGGGACCTGGTACTGGTACCTTTTATGACCCCTTATTACTGCATACAAGCCTTGACGATATTACCTGCAAGATGGTATTGATAGGTATACAATCATGTACATATGTAAATGAACAGGAGGTGCATCATGCAAAATGCAACTATCCATATTAAGGTAAAGCCGGAAATTGCCAAAGGATTAAAAGAACTTTCCAAAAAAAGGGAGGTCTCTGTTGGTGAATTAGTAAGACAGGCCTTGTTTTCCTGCTATCAAATCGACATGCTGTCCCTTGGCAAAAAGCAGCGATGCGCCTTGGAGGCCTTCCAGGGAGGGTATATCAGCTTGGGTAAATTAGCTGAGGAAATGGGGATGAATATTTGGGAGATCAGAAAATGGTTGCATGAACATGATATTTCTCCAAATTACTCGTTTCTTGAGGACGATGTAAAAAATGCCTGAAAAGCAATGGGTGTTTGATACAGTAGTATTGAGTAATTTTTTACTTTCTGATTCTGCGCATATTCTCGAAAAACGCTATAAAGGCCATGGAATAATTACTCCGGCAGTTTATGATGAAATTTCTGCAGGCATGTCGCAGATCAGATCGTTAGAGTATATTGACAAATTAATAGAGAACAGGATTCTCTCTCTTTGTCCCCTGACACGACAGGAACATGACTATTTCAAAAAAATGATAACCTTTCTTGGTAAGGGAGAAGCTTCTTGTATAGCCTTTGCCGGAGGGAGAAATGCTATTGTAGTCACAGATGATCGAACAGCGAGAAGGCAATGCACAAATTTAAAAATTCCAGTTACTGGTACCATTGGTATTCTCAAGGCATCTGTACAAGATGGATTGCTTACTCTTGAATGTGCTAATGAGGTTCTTGCCAACATGATAACGTCAGGTTTTTATTCTCCAGTGAACAGTATCTCTGATATTTTATAATTCTACTTTGTCACATTAGCCGGATAGGTCGGTGCGCACGGCGTACCCTACATAAAAACATCAATTCATACCCGTAGGGTGCGCCGTGCGCACCAATATATCGGCAGGTTGTTGAGTACCCATTACACCTGTAATCTAATGTGACAAAGTAGGAATAAAAGAATATCATTTAATGATGGTCTCGTAAAAAGTTGGCAAAATGTAGTTTTTTACGAATTCATCACTAATGAAATTCAGCAAAACTCCGTCAAATACTGTAGGAGCCCAGTCCCTTGGGCGATTTGAGGATGAGTGGGCCGTGTTTTGCGCATTTTCGGCCAGAGGACTGGCCTCCTACAAAAAAAGGTTCATCCGGATGAACCAAAAAAAGACAGCTTCAAATGATTTGGTGAGTGTAAAGGCAGGCTCAAGAACCCAGGCCAAATTCATGCAGCAGTTTATCCGTAAATACAAACCCGAAGAAGCCGTCATTATCTCGGCCCGCCACCCATCACAGAAACCGGCCGGCGTCATCCGCTATGTTCCGCTTTGCCTGGCAGGGAGTGTGTAGCGGTCTGGCAATGGGGGAACACTCCGAGAGGAAACCTTATATTTCAAGACCTGTATTTTTTGCCATTGAGCTTTACCAATTGGGTTGTCATCATGGCAAAAGGAGGTTTAACCATGCGGTTAACCATCGATAAATTAGGTAGGATTGTTATCCCAAAGGCTCTGCGTGATGATCTACAACTCACCAGCGGTACAGTGCTGGAAGTGGAAGAAAAAGCGGATCATCTTCTCCTGCGACCGTTCCATGAGCAACCGGCGTTGATGCATAAAAATGGATTTCTTGTGTATACCGGTAAGCCTGTCAACTCCCTTGATACAGTCGTGAAACAGGGACGTGAAGAACGCTTGCTGCGTGAAAATATTGAAGCCGTTGCTAACATTGTTCCCTTGATAGAGAAAGAATATTTGCAGGTGGTGGCAAATATGGCAGAACTGGAGTTAGCTGGTGGAGTAGTCTATGATGCAATTATTTGCCGCAGCTGCTCAAAAAAGTAATTGTGATGCCTTGCTCACTCTTAATAGAAGGGATTTTATCCGCGTCTGGCCAGAAGGGGAAGAAAGCATCCTTGAGCCTTGATAGCAAAGCTTTTACCTCGTCACACCGCACCGCCTGGGAATGCATACCAAGCAACTTCAATACCCATTAATCAAGCCTGATACCTTATTCTCTTGATTCTGTCCATTTACCCCTGAAGAAAGAGACATTTTAAATGATTTTTTACAAGTTAGATTTTGATGAGTGGTTTTGTTGCCATAGTTAATACGGACGGGACTCCCGTTGACCGTGAGTTATTGGAGCGATTAACTGATACATTGCGTTATCGTGGTCCTGACCGGCAGAAGATATGGATTGACGGCAATGTGGGATTTGGTCATGCACTGTACAAAACTACCTATGAAGCGGAATATGAAGCTCAGCCTGCCAGCCTGGAAGGGGATATCTGGATAACCGGAAATGCCCGCATTGATGCCCGCCGGGATTTAATAAATAAACTTGGTCTACAATCTGAGGTTCGGCTGGATCAAACCCCCGACTCTGACTTGATTCTCCATGCCTATCGTGCATGGGGGGAGAAATCCTTTGAGAACCTTCTTGGTGATTTTGCCTTTGTACTCTGGGATAATCGAAAGAAAAAACTGCTTTGTGCCAGAGACCATTTTGGCATGCGGCAGTTATATTATGCTCATATAGGAAATTGTTTTATTATCAGCAATACCCTCCATTGTATGTTGCAACATCCAGCTGTTTCAAAAAAACTTGATGATCGGGCCATTGGGGGATTTCTTCTGTTTGGTGACCATACCTGGCTTGATAAAGCCATGACGGCCTATGCCGATGTTAAGTCTCTATTGCCGGCTCACGTACTCGCACTCAATAAAGGAAAGACTACTGTCAGAAAATATTGGGATATCCCTGATGATATACCGTTACTTCGTTACCGGAAAGAAAGTGATTACATAAACCATTTTCAGGAGGTTTTTAAACGAGCCGTAAGAGACAGGTTGCGCACCAATCGAGTTGTTATTTCAATGAGTGGCGGCATGGATTCCTCTTCAATAGCTGCCACTCTTCGTGAAATCCAAGAGGAAAGAGGTCAAGATTTTCATTGTAACGCTGTTACTGTTATTTACAGCAAAGTGCACCCTTGTCAGGAGCATTTTTTTGCTGATCTTGTCGCTCATCGACTCGGGCTTTCGATTCACTATATTAACGGTGACCAATATCCATTTTTTTCTCAACCGATTCCCACAACACGTCCTTTGGAGATTGAGCAACCATCACTTTGGCTGGATATAATGCGAAAGGAGAGCAAGCTTGGTCGAGTCGTCTTGACGGGTGCAGCGGGCGATAATCTTCTCAAGTATCCGGCAAACTTAATTGCCTGCAAAACATGTAATCCGTGCAAAATATTGTTTAATATTATTCTGTTACGAAAACGATACAGAAAAATACCGGGTTTCGGGACGGGCTTGCTCAATAAATTGAAAGATGGATTGTCCATACATCGTGACAAATCCGTTGCCCCATATCCCTATCCATCTTGGATGAATAACGAATTTGAAGAAAGGATGCGCTTGAAAGAATGGTGGGCTGAAGAATGGACTTCTCCCCAACAGCCGTTTGCTTTTCGTTCCAGGCAATCCATGCTCCATGATTCACTCATAAAGCCGGATTGGTGTGTTGATGATATTGTAAAGAATAGTGACTTCACCCTGCCTGAACAGCGAGATCCCTATCTTGATATACGAATGGTGGAGTTTGTGTTATCCCTGCCGCCTTTGCCATGGCTTTTTAATAAATATATTTTGCGCCGGGCCATGGAAACAAAGTTGCCAGCCGAGATCATTGAAAGACCTAAAACACCATTGGGCAATCTGCATCATTCGTTGTTGCAATTACCTGATACACAGTGGATTGATGAATGGCAACCTCGTCCTGAATTGAAAAGGTATGTCGTAAGGTCAAAAATTTCCAGACTGGCGGGAGGGATAAGTGAGCCCCTGTCCTCTTATGTCAACTTACGGCCGCTTCTGTTAAATAGATGGTTGGAAGATGCCGCGGGATAAGAGGGGAGTCATCATATGATTCTTCAAGAGGAATGGGCCCATCCTTGTCCACCATCTTTCGGCCCTTGATTGTCTCGGGCTAGGGTAAGCTGTTCTATGGGACCCAAAACCTTCAGCTTCGGACAGTGATAGACCTTTTTCCGGGGGCTTTCTTTTTGTTTTTTCGTTTTTGATTTCATCAGTGACCCAGGCGAATTTATTATATATCATAATAAATATTATCATTTATACTATTTGTCAACAGGATACTTGCAGGTGAACGTCAAAGTATCTGTTAAAGTATTGTAGTAAGCCACGAAGTTCATGAAGAATACGAAGCATGGACGAGGGGTCACCCATTAAAAGGCCCCATATCAAGGCATATAAATATGCACGCGGGGTTATGCACGCAGTAGGGGGCGAGGAGTCGAGTCCTGAAATATAAGTATTTCTGTATCATTTATCAAAGGCAAACCAAGAGGCTGACATATACATGCCATTGTATATCCGTGTGAACAGGCTCCCAGGCCGACCAGTATTTTTTTCCTCCTGAGAGAACAACCGGCCCTCTCTTCTGCAAAAAGAGGATTAGGCCGCCCGCAGCATGAACTCTACTTGAACAGCGTCATATGGAAATTCAATCCGGCCTTTTGGGGTTTTTTGCAAGATACCGGCATTCAAGAGAACGTGTACGTCACTATGTACCGCTTTTACGTCTCTGCCTAACCCTGCCCTTTACCCACAAATCCAAGTTAATACCAATTC
>JAYEKB010000245.1:0-11999 GCA_034660835.1 Thermodesulfobacteriota bacterium | reverse complement strand
TCTTCTTGACTTTAAAGATTGACTTGTCCTGTATCCGGAAGGAATTGTGATTGAAATGTGGGTGCTGAAGAGGTAGAATTCTTTTTTTAATATTTAGACAAGTTTTTTGGTGAGAGTGCAGCTATGAGCATTATCTGTATCTCAAAATGAAAATGTAAACAAGGTTTAATACAATGGGAAAAATACATAAAATTGCCATAATGGGTGGCGATGGAACCGGTCCGGAAGTCGTTGCTGAAGGCGTGAAAGTTCTTGAAGCTGCTGCAAAGAAATTTGATTTCTCTCTTGAGTTGACGGAATTTGATTATGGCGGAGACAGGTATTTAAGAACCGGTGAGGTTTTACCGGAAAATGCGGCAGAGGAACTGGCAAAACATGATGCAATATTTTTAGGAGCCATTGGTCATCCGGATGTCAAACCGGGGATTCTGGAAAAAGGTATCCTGCTTTCCCTGCGTTTTGCTCTTGATCAGTATATCAATTTGCGCCCTGTAATTCTCTATCCCAACGTGGAAACACCGCTCAAAGACAAGGGACCTGAAGATATTGATTTTGTAGTGGTTCGTGAAAATACAGAAGGTTTATATGCAGGTGCCGGTGGTATTTTGAAAAAAGGGACTCCTGATGAGGTTGCAGTCCAGGAGTCCATCAATACCAGAAAAGGTGTTGAGCGCTGTATCCGGTTTTCTTTTGAATATGCACGGAAAAGGAATAAGAAAAAGACCGTTCTCCTTTGCGGGAAAACGAATGTTTTGACCTTTGCCTTTGACCTCTGGGAGAGATGTTTCTACGAGGTTGCCGAGGAATATCCCGATATCAAAACCGAATATGCCCATGTGGATGCAACCTGTATGTGGATGGTTAAAAATCCCGAGTGGTTTGATGTCATTGTTACCGACAATATGTTTGGTGATATCATTACCGACCTCGGTGCCATGATCCAGGGTGGAATGGGTATTGCTGCGGGAGGAAACATCAATCCTGAAGGTGTGAGCATGTTTGAGCCCATTGGAGGCTCTGCGCCCAAATATACAGGTCTGAATGTGATAAATCCCCTGGCTTCGATCGGAGCAGCCCAGATGATGATGGAATATCTGGGAGAGGATGCTGCCGCTGCAGCTATTGAAAAGGGAATCCGTTCCGTAGTCGCTGAAAAGCTGAAGAGTCTTTCTGCGGGTAAAATGGGGTACAGCACCACGGAAGTTGGTGATCTGGTAGCCCAGACGATTTAGTACATTCTATTTTATCTTAAAAAAGGTTCATTCGGGAAACGCATACTTTGAAGTGTCCAGGTCATAGAGTATGAGATTTGTAATCTTCCATGTCTCTATATCCATAAGCCTGGATGCAAAAACGATGAGTTATTTGTTTACAGTCCCATAGTCTTTATCTTGATATTGAGGTCTTCCTGAGGCCCATTGTTTTTTTGTGAGGATAATAATCCAACAGTTATCTGGTCATGCATTCAATGGCAATCTCGGCTGCTCGTTTTGTACAGCCCGGGGCACCTAATTTTTCAGTGACTTCAGCGAGACCCTGCAGGATATTTTTCCGGTAAGCGGAGTCATTCAGCATGGCCTGCAGGTGTTTGGCAATGTTTTCAGGGGTTACTTCGTTCTGGAGCAGTTCCGGTATGACCTGCATGTCTGCAATCAGATTGACCAGGGAGAAATATTTGATGTGCCTAATAAGCAGCCTGCCGATCCGGTAAGTCCTTGGAGAGACCCGGTAGGTGGTGACGGCTGGAGTACCCAGGATAGCCAGCTCCAGAGTTACAGTGCCCGAGGCGGTGACAACGGCGTCGCAGGCGGCCATCAGGTCGTAGCGGTTATCACTGAATGAGTGAATGTTTAGCTTGTCCCGGTAGTCGGAAAGACCGTTTTCCAGCAGCAGTTCCTTTGAAACGGTCGAGGCTCTGGGTAACAGGAATATATAGTTATCCGGTTTTTTGCCGGCAAGCAGATGGGCTGCGGCCAGAAAAACGGGCAGGAGGCTTCGGATCTCCTTGGAACGGCTGCCGGGCAGAATGCCGATGATCCTGGTACCGGGTTTACACTCGATGTTATGTGACCTTAGGAATTCTTCTTTATTCCGGCTCACTTTGACCGTGTCTACCAGCGGGTGGCCGACAAAGTCCACCTCAACCCCGCGGGCTGCATAAAAGTCTTTTTCAAAGGGTAGAATAACACCTACCCGTTTGGTCAACCGGCCGATTTTTTTTACACGGCCACTGCGCCAGGCCCACACCTGCGGGCTGATATAGTAGAAAACAGGAATGCCTAATTTTTTTGCCTTTGCAGCCAGCAGGAGGTTGAAATCCGGGTAATCAATCAGGATAAGCAATGCCGGTTTGATCGTACGCATCTGTTCAACCAGGGCTTTGCGGGCGGCCAAGATATCACCCAAATGGCTGATGACCTCGGTAAGGCCCACCACGGCAAGCTTTGAGGCATCGTAGAGCATGTGAACGCCGGCAGCGGTGAGTTCCCTGCCGCCAATGCCGGAGAATAGAAGACCGGGTTGCAGTTCCCGCATGGCCTTTACCAGCCGGGCGCCATGCATGTCGCCGGAGGCCTCCCCGGCAACGATCATGACGTGAGATCCGGACCGGGCCACCATTATTTTTCGTTTACAAAGCCAAAGGTTTCCCCCTGGCTCAGCAGGTGCGCGACCTTCCCCTGATTCTCCTTGATTTGGCCGATCACGCGAAGGGCAACATCCAGGGCCCGGCGTCCTTCCGTTCCAGATACCGTCGGCCTGGTCCGATTTCGGACATTGTTTATAAACTCCTTGAGTTCCAGTTCCAGCACATCCTGTTCGGTAAAGCCGTGTTTGGATATATCGGGCAGGAGTAAATTGGTGGTGCTGCCCGGTTTGAGCTTGATGGCCATGACCTCTTTTTTGCTGAAATCAACAGACAGATATTTGCCCGGCTGGAAGATACGCATGCGGCGCATGTTGTCCATGGAGATCCGGCTGACAGTGACATTGGCAGTACAGCCGTTCTCAAAAACGATACGGGCATTGGCAATGTCGGTGAGTGGCGTGATAACCGGAGCCCCCACTGTGTGAATGTGTTTTATCGGCGAGTCGATAATGGAGAGGATGATGTCGATGTCATGGATCATCAGATCCAGGATAACGTCCACATCCGTGCCCCGGTTTTTAAAGGTCGATAACCGGTGTGCTTCGATAAAAAGCGGGTTGTTGAGCAGCGGCTGCATAGCCAGCACCGCCGGATTAAAACGCTCCAGATGTCCTACCTGCAGGATGAGTTTTTTTTCTTCTGCCCAGCCGATTAAATCATCAGCTTCCTCCAGGGTGGTAGTCATCGGTTTTTCAAGCAGGATGTCAATGTTCCGTTCCAGGCAGGAGGCGGCAACCTCGTGGTGATAGATGGTGGGTACAACAATGGATACGGCATCCACAATGTCAAGAAGTGGTCGATAATCCGTAAAGGGTGTAGTACAACACTCCTCGGCAACGGATTCAGCCCGCTCCTTATCCACATCTGCAACACCGACCAGTTCAACATTGTTCATGGCCGCGTATTTCTGGGCATGGAAACGGCCTAAATAGCCGACCCCGATGACTCCGATTTTTATTTTTTTCACAGGTTTCATTTATTATGATAAGGCGCTGAGAGGTTCAAGCATATATTTGTTGTGGTAATTCATTCGCAGCGAGGTGCCGTTCCTACTTTGCTCATCATGGGTAGGAGCGGCGCCTCGCTGCGAAAAGTTGTCTCATAATTGAGGTTATTTGAGTTACGCAGATACCAAAATTTTATTAAATCCCCAGATACGCCTTCTGGATATCTTGATTGCTGAGCAGGATTTCCGTCCTGTCATGCATGGTGATTCTGCCGTTTTCGAGTACATAACCACGATCCGCCGTCTTAAGCGCCAGGTTGGCATTTTGTTCCACCAGGAAGATGGTTGTATTCTGTTCAGAATTAATCTTCTTGATAATACTAAAAATTTGCTTTGTCATCAGCGGTGCCAGTCCCATGGAGGGTTCATCCAACAGCAGCAGTTGCGGCTTGGCCATCAGAGCCCGGGAAATGGCCAGCATCTGCTGCTCACCACCGGAAAGGTTGCCGCCGGGCTGATTGCGGCGATCAGCAAGCAAGGGAAACAGGGTATATATATACTCAAGGTCCTGCTTGATCTGTTTGCTGTCACGACGCAGGAAAGCACCCATGTCCAGATTCTCGGCTACTGTCAGCACAGGAAAAATATGTCGTCCTTCAGGTACCTGGCAGATTCCCAGGGCCACAATTTTATCAGGAGACATCTGGTGGATGGGCTTGCCCTTGAACAGAATCTCTCCACTCCGGGGCGGAATAACACCGGAAATGGACATCAGAGTGGTGGACTTACCGGCACCGTTGGCACCGATCAGGGTGATTATTTCACCCTCTTCCACCTTCAGGCTGATGTCGTGCAGGGCCTGGATATTGCCGTAATAGGAGTTTATGTTACGCAGTTCAAGCATCCTCGACATCCTCCCCGAGATAGGCTTTGATCACAGCCGGATTGTTACGGACATCATTCGGGGAACCCTCAGCAATTTGTTTACCGTAATCCATAACAAAGATGTGATCGGACAAATTCATGACCAGTTTCATGTCATGCTCAATAAGCAGGATAGAGAGCCCGTCATCGCGTATTTCGGTAATCAGCTCGACAAGCTCAGCGGTTTCATTCGGGTTCATGCCGGCAGCCGGTTCATCCAGCAGCAGGATTGTCGGATCGGTTGCCAGGGCGCGGGCAATTTCAAGCCTGCGCTGGGCACCGTAGGGCAGGTTCTTGGCAAATTCGTTGATCATGTCGGTCAAGCCGATTTTTTCCAGGATGGAATAGGCCAGGGCAACGATTTTTTTTTCTTCCCGTACCGTTTTTCTGTCCCGGAAAATAGCCCCCAGCACCGTGGCCCTGGTTCGGCAGTGACGGCCGATCATCACGTTTTCCAACACGGTCATATTGGGAAAGAGGCGAATGTTCTGAAAGGTCCTGGCAAGACCCTGCTGGGTCACCTTGTTGGGCTTAAGCCCGTTCAGTCGCCTGGTGGTTTTACCTGGTGGTGTGAGCAGCAGGTCGCCTGAGGTTGGTTTATAGATACCGGTCAGGCAGTTGAAAAAGGTGGTCTTGCCTGCGCCGTTGGGGCCGATAAGGGCAACAATCTCGCCCTGCTTGATGCGCAGGTCCAGGTGGTCAAGAGCCTTGATGCCGCCAAAGTCCATTGTCAGCCCGCTTACTTCAAGGATGGGCGTATCTGGTGTAGTTTGCTCTGTCATTGGACGTTTTCAGGTTTTCTGTCAATGGTATAGGTGCGTCGGACTGTAGATATAATGCCCAGGGGCCGAAAGACCATCATAAGGACCAGGGTGCCTCCAAAGACCAGCATCCGGTAATCGGAAAAGGCCCGCAGATATTCAGGCAACAGCATGAGGATCAGGGCTGCGATGATAACGCCGATAATGGAACCCATACCGCCGAGTACGACAATACAGAGGATAATGGCCGATTCCAGAAAGGTAAAGGAGGCCGGGTTGACAAAGGTGGTCTTGGCCGCAAAAATAACCCCGACCATACCTGCCCAGAAGGCGCCAAGGGAAAAGGCGCTCAGTTTGGTCCGGGTCTTGTCAATCCCCATGGCCTGGCAGGCAATCTCATCTTCGCGCAGGGCAAACCAGGCTCGGCCGATGCGTGAGTTCTGCAAACGGTTGACCACGAAAACAGTAAAGATGACAAGGGCGATCATCAGGTAATAGAGATAACTGATAGACTGGTTCAGGGTCATCTCCATACCGAAAAAACCGGGTCGGGGAATGTTGGAGATACCGCTTGGCCCGCGCGAAAAATCATTCCAGTTCTCAAGGATCAGGCGGATAATTTCACCAAAACCCAGGGTGACAATGGCCAGGTAATCGCCGCGCAGTCGCAGTACCGGAAAACCGAGTATAATGCCGAAACCGGCTGCCAGCAGTCCGCCGATGGGCAGTACAGCCCAGAAGCCAAGCCCGAAATGGAGGTTAAGCAGGGCATAGGAATAGGCTCCCACCGCATAAAAAGCCACATAGCCAAGATCAAGCAGGCCGGCCACGCCGACAACAATATTTAAGCCCAACCCCAGCACCACGTACATAAGAGCGGTGATCATGATATTGGTCTGGTAGGTGGAGAGTATCTGCGGAAAGATAAGCAGAATAGCCAGGGTCACGCCAAGTACCGGCAGATAGAGACGGGGTTCACTTAAAAGTCGTTGCTGCCAGTCGTTCTTCGGTTTGTCCGGCATGTCCTGCAGCTTTTGTTTTTTCTGCTTTGCCGCCTTATTTGCCAGGAAAAAACGGCTGCCCAGATAGCAGATAAAGCTGCCTGCTGCCACATAGCCCATGTTTTGCCAGCGCCAGTCAATGGTCCGTTCAAAGGGGTTCACCTTGATCACCATGAGGGGGAAGGTGAGGAAAACGAACCAGAGTGCAACCAGGAAGGCGTTTTTGAGATCTTTAAAGGAGATCATGTTTATTGTCTGTAGTCTTTATTATGACAGTTTATACGAAAAGTTATTTTGTAAGAAAGGATGAAGAACAGGAAAAAGGAAAAGGCGGGTACGGACGATTTTTTCCTTTTTTCTTTTCCCTCTTCCTTTTCTTATTTTTCACACTTTTTCTATGGTCGCCTTACCCAGCAGTCCAGACGGCCTGAAAATCAGGATCAGGACCAGCAGTGAAAAGGCAAAAACGTCTTCATAATCACTGGACACATAACCGGTGGCAAAGGCTTCGGTTAAGCCCAGGATAAAGCTGCCCAGCACAGCTCCGGGAATGGAGCCGATTCCACCGAGCACTGCTGCAGTAAAGGCCTTGATGCCTGCAATAAATCCTATGAAAAAATTTATCTGGCCTACATGGGAGGCGATCAGTAAACCACCAATGGCGGCAAGTGCCGAGCCGATAATAAAAGTGACTGAAATAACGTGATTTACGTTGATGCCCACCAGCATGGCCATGGTACGATCCTGGGCTGTTGCCCGCATGGCCTTGCCGATACGGGTAAACTTAATCAGCCAGGTGAGGATGACCATGACCACTGCGGTGGTGAGCAGGATAACAAGATCCGATGAACCGATAATACCGGCAATGGGCTCCATAAACCCAAACTCCGGGATGAGTTGGGGAAAGGGCATGAAATCGGATGTCTGGGCCAGCAGCACATAGTTTTGCAAAAAAATCGACATGCCGATGGCAGAAATAAGCGGTGACAGCCTGGGAGCATTTCGCAGCGGTTTATAGGCGAGTTTTTCGACGGTGAAACCGTAGGCGCTGGACCAGACCGCTGCTGCAAGCGCAGCAATGACAAAGATGGCCAGCAGGGGAAATCCCAGGATAGAGAGCACCGTGGCAACTATAAAGGAGGTGAAAGCACCTATCATGTAGATTTCGCCATGGGCGAAATTAATCAGGCCGATGATGCCATAGACCATGGTGTACCCAAGCGCAATAAGGGCGTAGATGGAGCCTCGGGTCAGTCCGCTGAAAAACAGCTCGATAAAGTATTCCATGGATGATCGATGCCTGACAAATTAAGGTTGAATAGCTGTTAGGCTAAAGGCTTGAAGGTTGAGGGCTGGTACTTCCGTGAACTGTAAAAAATAATGCCCGAAACCGTATGGTTGGTTCCGGGCATCTGGGTATAAAGAAAGTAAAGATTATTTTACCTGAACGTATTTGCCGTCTTTGACCTGGTACATGGAAAAGCCGACGCCGATGGCATCACCTTTTTCATCAAACATGATTTCGCCAAACGGTGTCTGTGCAATCTGGGTGTGCAGGACTTTGGCAATGGCCTTTGGGTCCGTGGATCCGGCCTTTTCAATAGCATTAGTCAGGACGATGGCAGCGGCAACGGCGTTATCAAAGAATGCGCCCGGCTCGGAGCCGTATACCTTCATATGCTCATCACGGTACTGCTTGGTGATGGGATTAGTTGATACATCTGCAGGTCCGGTGGCGTAGACGCCTTCTGCGTATTTACCGGCAACCTTGATAAAGGTATCGTCTTTTACACCATCATCGGAGATGAAGATGGTTTCCATTTTTTTCTTGCGTATCTGGGTGATGATCTTGGATGCTTCCGGATGGTAGCCGCCAAAGATAATCGCATCAGCACGGGAACGTTTGATTTTTTGAACAACTGCGGAGTAATCAACAGCACCCGGGGTAATGCCCTCATAGAGAACAACTTCGGCCTTGGCACCCTGCTCAATGAAGAGTTTGGCAAACTCGGCAAGGCCTTTGCCGTAGTCACCCTTATCATGGATTACGGCTATTTTTTTTGCTTTCAGTACATTGATAGCAAAGTCAACCTCGGTGCGGGCCTGGGCATCATCAGAAGCGATGGTACGGTAGAAGTTGGGATAATCGCCGCTCTGGGTTAGCGCCGGGTTGGTAGCCGAAGGTGACATGACAATAACATCAGCCTCGTTATAAATAGGCAGTGCAGCCTTGGTGGCACCGGAGCAGATGTGGCCGATGACTACGTTAACACCGCCGGAAACCAGCTTGGTGGCGGTATTGGTAGCAACTTCGGGTTTACAGACATCGTCTTCAACCATCAGCTCTACCTTGGAACCGTTGATGCCGCCTTTTTCGTTGACATGCTTGACAACCAGTTCAGCAGCCTTAACAGTAGGCAGGCCATAAGATGCCAGATCGCCGCTGTGGGCTCCGGCAATACCGATTTTGATAACATCGCCGGCCATGGCACCCGTGGAAAATGCTACAGTCAGGGCTACGGCAGAGAGAAGTGAAAACATTTTAGTAGAAAAATTCACCTTGGTTCCTCCTTAGAGTTTTATTGTTTGGGATAATATTTGCGAACTATTTTCCTCCTTGTCGCATTTCATACCGCATAATAAAGAAAATGCACATAAAATTGCACCTAAAAAATGGAGGGATAAGGTATAAGTGGAAAGGAAAAGCGTTAGTTGTAAAATATAAGGAAGAAGCTGTAAGGTGTAACGGTCTAAAATGAATAGAAATTTTTATTACGGTCTGGGGCGGCCATTTTCGCCACTGTACAGCCTGGCCATGCGTGTTCGTGAGCGCTGGTACAAAAAGGGTATTTTTCGCAGCTCCCCATTTGAGGTACCGGTGATAAGCATCGGTAACCTGACCATGGGTGGAACAGGCAAGACACCCATGGTGAAATATCTTGCCGGCCTGCTGCAGGAACAGGGATTTCAGCCGGCAATAATCAGTCGTGGATATGGCGGGGCAACACGGGAGCGGGTCAATATAGTGTCAAACGGCAAGGATCTCCTGCTGGATGCCGCTTATGTCGGCGATGAGCCAAGGATGCTCGCTGAATCCCTGCCCGGTGTTTTCGTCTTGACCGGAGTTATCCGTAAGCTGCCGGCGGCCAGGGCTGTTGAGATGGGGGCCGATGTCCTGCTTCTTGATGATGGTTTTCAGCATCTGGCAATTAATCGGGATCTGGATCTGGTCCTTTTTAATGCAGACTCCCTGGCAGGTAACTCCCGTGTCTTTCCCGGTGGAGATCTGCGGGAACCGGTAAAGGCTCTGCACCGTTGTAATGCTTTTATCTTGACCGGGACCAATGACCATAACACAGAGCGGGCCGGAAAGTTTGCTGAACTGTTGCAGGAAAAATTTTCCGGCAAACCGGTGTTCAGCAGCAGGTATCGAGTCGCAGGACTGGTACGGCAGAAAAAGGGAGGACGCAGAGTGCAGGTGGATCGAGATGTTCTTGATCAACAGCGCTGTTATGCCTTCTGTGGCATTGCCCGCCCGGAGAGTTTCAGGCAAACCCTTGAGGAATTTGCAATAGAGCCGGTTGGTTTTCTAGCCCTGGCTGATCACCATAGCTACCACAAAAAAGAGGTGCGGCAGTTGCTGAATCGGGCTGAAAAAGAGGCGGCTGAATGCCTCTTATGTACGGAAAAAGACCTGGTCAAGTTGGCTGATTATACCCTTGGACTCCCCTTGTACGCACTGACTATGGAGGTTGACCCTGATCCCGCCTTGAAGCAGTTTGTTTTATCCCATGTGTCGAAGTAAACTCCTATAAATCAGCGGGTTGATCAAACCGATTGCCTTCCCGATAATCTTTTACTCAACTCTTTGCCGGGAAATTGACACCAGCTTGTGCAGGTGTGTCGAAAAGTCAACATTTATGGGTTGTTTTGGCGTATGTGTTGTTTTTGACACAGTAATTTTGTTGGATGTTTGGAAATTTCTATGGTTATTATTTATAATATATCTATTGTTTTCAATGGGTAATAATCTTTTCCCTTCTATTGGCCTGGTGGCGTATGGTTTTGGGCCATTTTTTGCATCAAACAGGCGGAGAGAAGAAGATTATTAACCCAAAAGAAGAGATTAGGTGAAAAATGGCTACTTCCATTGAACCTCATCAGTACACATTAAAACGAACTGTCAGTTGTTGCGGCGTCGGCCTTCATACCGGCAGGACCGTAAACCTGACGATTAAACCGGCAACGGAAAACAGCGGGATTTGTTTTTACCGCAGCGACCTTGATTCCCGACCGGCTATTCCGGCTCGAATGGAGCACATTATCGACACCACCCTTGCCACTACCATCGGCAATGGTGATGTTCGGATTTCCACCACCGAGCACCTTATGGCTGCCCTGAGCGGTGCAGGCATTGATAATGCAGATATCGAAATCGACTCCCATGAGGTGCCGATCATGGACGGCAGCGCCGGTCCCTTTGTCCACCTGCTTAGACGTGGGGGACTCAGAAAACAGCGTGCTCTGCGTAAAGTGCTTCGCATCACTAAGCCTGTTTCTTTCCGTAATGGTGAAAGTACCATCCGTATTGAACCATATGATGGCTTTAAAATTACCGGCCGTATCAAGTTTGATGATACTTTGATTAATGAGCAAACCTACAGTGTAGAGATTACCCAGGAACGATTTAATAGAGAAATCGCCCGGGCCAGAACCTTTGGCTATGTTGAGCAGGTTGAAGAACTCTGGGCCAACGGTCTTGCCCTTGGCGGGACCCTGAAAAATACAATTGCCATTCACTGGGATCGCCGTTCGGTGCTCAATGAAGAAGGGCTGCGTTTTGATGACGAGTTTATTCGCCATAAGATGCTGGATATGGTAGGCGACCTTGCCCTGCTTGGTTGTCCCGTACAGGGGCATGTGATTGCTGATCGTTCCGGCCATCATCTGCACCAGGGCTTGATGCAGGCCATTGCCGATAATCCTGATTGTTGGGAATACGTCAAGTTCTGTAAACGCGGTGATTCTATTCTGCCCCAGGTTGTAGCTCAGAAGAATGAATTGCGCAGAAGGATGAGGCCGTTTTATGTGCCGTCAACAAGCCTTCCCTCTGCTCCTCCGTCTGTCTGCGCAGCCTGAGGATTTATTTTTCAGCAGTATCTGCCCGCTGGTTTTTGACCAGCGGGCTTTTTTTTGCTTTTTTTTCAGACTGGCTGGTAGGATAAATAAGGTAAAAGGTATAAGGTGTAAGGTAGTAAATATTCGGGTAGCACCCCATCTTCGCCCGATCCGGCTTGTTCGCATATGACTCAATATAGCTCTCAAGCCGGCTTGAGCGAACCTGTGGCACTACCCAAACATTTACAACGTAGTGGTTTGGGTACCAATCGGGCACTAACCCGAATATTTACGTAAGGTAGAAGGTAAAACAAACAATTAGTATCTTAATTATTATTTTCGTGTTTTTTATGGCAAGAAATTATTTTTCGCAATTAAAATCAGTAGGGTGGATAAGCGTTAGCGCATCCACCGGCAACAAGATTGGTGGATGCGCCTTCGGCTTATCCACCCTACATTTTCCGGTTTATCCGGGTTAGGTGTTATTATGGATACTATAAAATCAATAGGTCTGGTTGGTGGCGGGCAGATGGGGGAGGCCCTGGTTCGCGGTGTGATTGAATCCGGTCTGGTACAGGCCGAGAATATTATGGTTGCAGAAC
>JAYEKB010000244.1:0-12015 GCA_034660835.1 Thermodesulfobacteriota bacterium | reverse complement strand
TGGTCGGGAAGAGAGGATTCGAACCTCCGACCCCAGCGTCCCGAACGCTGTGCTCTACCAGACTGAGCCACTTCCCGACTGAAATCATAGGCCCAAAATAAAAAACAGCTGACAAAATTGCCAGCTGTCTTTTATTGAAATTATAAAAAAAATTATTTTTTTACAGCTTCAGCAAGCTTGCTGCCCGGCTTAAACTTGGCAACAGTTTTGGCGGGAATATTGATCATTTCACCAGTGCGAGGATTTTTTGCTTTACGTGCAGAACGTTTCACAGTGGAAAATGTGCCGAAACCTACCAGAGTAACCTTGTCACCACCGGTAAGTGCACCTGTTACAGCCATCAACATACCGTTAAGTGCTTTTTCTGCTGCAGCTTTGCTGATATCAGCCGAACCGGCCATAGATTCCACGAGTTCCTTTTTGTTCATTCTTCCCTCCCTCCCTTTTTTTGGTAATGCCCGTTTAAAAGCAGGGCAATTCCTGAATTCCAGCCAAACACAATAAAACGATATAAATAAAGTTATGAAACTTTGTCAAAGAAAAAAATCACTCTTTTCTTAATTGATGCGGCTTGCAGCCGGATTAAGGTCAATTCTAAACAGGATAACTAACTGTCCTTTCAACGGCCTTCAAGGTCAAGATAAACCTGCTCTATTCCCAGATTCTTGAAAAAACGAACAACGGCATGTCGGATTGCAGAATTGAAAAACTGTTCCAAGTCATTTTGAACAATTTGAAAATACACAATCTTTTCAGATTTACCATCCATTCGCACCCGGCAGCCGTCAAACCCCAACTCGGCAAGTCCGTTTTCCCAGGTTGCGATCAGTTCAAGACGTTGGGCTGTTATTTCCAGATCCTGTGGAATACGGGTGGCAAGACAGGAAGACGATGGTTGCTCACTGGTATCAAGCTTCAACTCCCTGCTCAACTCACGAATCTCCGCCTTGCCCAAACCACAGGAAACAAGAGGGGTATGAACGCCAAGCTCGTGAATAGCCCTCAGACCGGGACGACGGTCTTTTAAATCATCGATATTGGTTCCGTCCAGCATGACATGTATGTTCAGCTTGTCGAGTTTATCAAAAAAAATTCCATACATCCTGAGTTTGCACAGATAACAGCGCTCTTCTGAATTACTGACAAACTCCTTCCAGGAAAGTGGTTGCAGTTCAATGACCAGCTGTTCAATGTCCGGAGAATAACCATGCCGACTAAGCCAGGTATCGGCACGTTGCTGTTCATGACTCTTCTGCAGACATGATCGAGCGTGCACGATAACAACATTGCCGGCACCCAGGACATCAAGAGCTGATTTAAGGAGAAACGACGAATCAACACCACCGGAAAAAGCAACAGCAACCCGTCCAAAATCAGCTAATAATCCGTGGAGTTTTGTAACCTTCTCCCTGTGAAGCAAAGAGTATCCTCAGCAGCTGTTTGCGTTATTCTTTATTCTCAAAAGAGAAATCATCCGTAGGGAAATAATCCACCGGTTCTCCAAGATGGAATTTGCCATCCATTATCCAACTCTTCAAAGTCTCGGCAATTTCCCTTGCCTTGACTACCGATGACAGCGGAGATGCAGACAACTTTTTCCCGGCAACTTCTATATGCCCGGTTTTTAGTTCAGCATAGCTGACCTTTCCGTAATCACGGGCAATGCCGTTGGTGTAGTCATGGCCGTAATCAACAACATGGGTAAAAATTTCTTCATCTGATACTCCGGTAAAACGGGCCATTTCCTCGTTAAGGATGGGGATAGGAACACCCAGTCCAACGGCAAGTGAGCAACCATAGCCCTGAATACTTACCCCGCGCAACCAATCCGCAGACATCTGCTTCAGATCGCCTTGTACCATCATAGTGCCTGCAGGTCTTGTGGGCACTCCGTTGTCACCACGAGATGCCTTTGGGTTATGCTGACTGCCGTTAAATGTTACGTATCCCACTCCCCCACCGAGAAAAATTCGGGTTCCGATACCTATGGTACGGTACAGGGGATCATTCAGAAGTGGACTCAACTCGCCTGCACTGCAATAGTTGGCATTCCGGCACTTAGGTTTCAGGGTGCCCATATAAGTATACACAGTGCGATCAGAAAAATTTACCGCACAGTTATAATTCTGGTAGCCGTTCCTGGGATTACAAAGTAGGGCATGGCCCATATCGGCAAGGGTCAGTTCCTTTTTGCACTTGGTATTGGCATAGCAATCCGTGGGATAAGCCTTGGCCTCCAGGAAAACTTTTTTACCGGCCACCAGATCTTCGATGATGTGGCCACCGCCATAACGGAACTCGCCGGGATACACTTTATTGAGTGGATCATCCTCCGTAGGTTCGGTGGCTCCCAGGTAAATATCAATGGCGGCAAGCCCTGCATATGCAGGAACCTTATTGACCCATACCTTCTTGGCCTTGATGGTGGGAGTGGTCTGGCCGAAGTTTAAAAAAACACCGGATGAACACATGGTTGAAAAGGTGCCGGTGGTTACCACGTCGATCCTGCGCGCAGCCTCAACCGGTCCCTCCTTTTTGACAATATCAACCATCTCCTCTGCAGTTACCACTACAGCCTCACCTGCTTTGATCCTGGCGTTAATCTCTGCAAACGTCTTGTTTATTTCAAATTCACTCATCTATACTCTCTCAACAAGTTATGTTGTCAATTTCTGTTTTTAAATATTCAGCTCCGAGCATTAGCTATATTATTGAAAATGACCCGTCATGCAACACTTTTCAATTTTTTCTTTGCAACACCTGTAAGATGCTTTAGCATACTCTAGTGTCTGTGCAAAAATTAGTGTCACAACCTTACTTGTCTTTTTGCCCATTTCCCGCGTTGCGATAATAGTTACACAGCGCTGCTATGCGCCCATTTTCGCGCCTGGAAATGAACAAAAATCCTGCGTAATCTTGTAACACTTATTACCTTACAGACCCTTATCTTACCATACTGAACTGAGCGTTTCACCCAATTGGAAGATTATATCAGGTTTCTTTTTTATTATTTCCTGAAAATCTGTTTCCCGGTTGTGTAGACTCCTCGACAACTATCAACCCCTTTAACCAATTAAAAACTATGGGTGAAAAAAAAACCATTCCCCAGGTCCGGCAGCGTATTGACGACATTGACGACACCATCCTTGAACTGCTCAAGGAACGTCTTGACAGTGCCATGGCCATTGGAAAGCTTAAGAATGAAACCAGCCGCGCAAAATGGGATCCGCAGCGTGAACGAGAAATATTTAAACGGCTGCTTGCAGATAACCAGAGAAAATTCCCGGTAAATGCCCTGCGCTCCATTTTTCATGAGATCATCACAACCTGCAGATTATCCCAGCAGAAAACTGCAGTTTCATATCTTGGACCGGAAGCCACCTTTACCCATCTTGCTGGAGTAAAATATTTCGGCCAATCTGCTACTTACAAAGCCATGGAGTCCATTGACGAAGTCTTCAACGAAGTGGAAAAGGATCGGGTGCAGTACGGAATCGTACCGGTGGAAAACTCCATTGAGGGCGCAGTCTTTTCCACACTTGACTCATTTATGAAATACAGTGTCATGATCTGCGGTGAAGTGCAGCTTCCCATCAGTCATCACCTGGTCTGCCGCTCCGGCAACATGGAGGACATCCAGACTGTTGCCTCCCATGCCCAGCCCCTGGCCCAGTGCCGGGAATGGTTGAAAAAAAATCTTCCATCTATACCCACTCTGCCGGTTTTTTCCACCGGTGGTGCCGCCCAGATGGCTGCCAACAATCCCAATATTGGTGCCATTGCCAGTGAACTTGCCATCAAAACCTATGAGCTGCAGGTCGTAGTCAAGGGCATTGAGGATTACCAAGGCAATACGACCCGATTCCTGGTCATTGGCCGTCAGTCACCGTCACATAGTGGCCAGGACAAGACTTCACTGCTTCTGGGCCTGGCTGACCGTCCCGGTTCACTCAACGAGGTGCTGACTGTTTTATCGGCCAAAAACATCAACCTGGCAAAAATCGAATCCAGACCCATCAAAGGAAAGCGGTGGAAGTATCTGTTTTTCATGGATTTGATAGGCCATATGGAAAACCCGACCATCAAGGAAGGATGCTCAATTCTCAAACAGATCTGTGCTTACTACGAATGGTTAGGCTCCTACCCCAGGGCAGACAACTTTGATTTGGATGTTTGACAAACTGTAAAGGATTGACCCCCTACAGCTTAACATAACTCACTATTTTTATTCAAAAAAAACTGAATTTTTGTTGACCATTCAATCCCATTTTTAATCCATGCCTTATCTTCTCTCTTGTCAGGATCTCAGCAAAACCTTTGGTGCCCAGACCCTGTTTTCCTCTGTTGATCTGGTCATTGCAAAAGGAGACAGGATCGGCTTGATTGGACCCAACGGTTCCGGCAAATCCACCCTGCTCAAAATTCTCTGCGGCCTGATCGATCCGGACATGGGCAAACTATACCGGCAAAAACATGTCCGGATCAGCTACCTTGCCCAGAGTGATGTCTTTGATGAGGATAAAAGCAGTACTGACAATCTGTATGCTGCTGTCTCAAGCCTGAACCTTGAGGAAACACAACAATACAACCGGATCCATACCCTGCTCAGTCGAGCTGAATTTGCTGACCCTGACTGTCCGGTCAACCTGCTGTCCGGCGGCTGGCGCAAGCGGCTGTCCATCTGCAGAGCCCTGGTTGTTTATCCTGATATTCTGGTTATGGATGAACCCACCAACCACATGGATATCGAAGGAATCCTGTGGCTGGAAAAACTGCTGAACGCCACTCTTCCCGAAAGTCCGGACGCTTTTCTTATGGTCAGCCATGATCGCCGATTCCTGGAAAATACCGTTAATAAAGTTATTGAACTCTCTCCTGCCTACCCTGAAGGCACTCTGCAGATCAACGGCACCTACTCTACTTTTCTTGAAAAACGAGAGCTCTTTCTAAAAGGCCAACAGGACCAGGAAGAACGACTGGCCAACAAAGTTCGCCGGGAAACAGAATGGT
The DNA here is from genome assembly GCA_034660835.1 of Thermodesulfobacteriota bacterium. Lineage (GTDB taxonomy): Bacteria > Desulfobacterota > Desulfobulbia > Desulfobulbales > Desulfobulbaceae > Desulfobulbus_C. The sequence continues at coordinate 7,005 of JAYEKB010000244.1, read as the reverse complement.
TGCGCCGGGGACCGAAAGCCCGGGCAACCAAGGCAAAATATCGCAAAGATGAAGCCTACAGGCTTCAGGATGAACTTGCCACCGTCAAAAGCCGCAACCAGGCCGGCGGCAGTGTCAAAATTGAATTTGACGCCACCAACCGCAAGACCAAAAAACTACTCACAGCAACCAATATGTCCAAAGGATTTGATGGACACACCCTCTTTGCAAATCTTGATCTTGCGCTCTCTCCCGGAACCAGGCTGGGGTTGCTTGGCCGAAACGGCTGCGGCAAATCCACGCTCATGCAGATCCTGGCAGCTGCCGGCAGTGACGATGGACTCAAACCGGATACCGGGACCATCAAGGTGGCATACAATCTCCGCATCGTCAACTTTGACCAGCGCCGGGAGCAACTGGACCAGGACCAGACCCTGCGCAGGGCCCTGGCACCGGATGGTGACTCGGTTCTTTACCAGGATCGCTCCATTCATGTTGTTTCCTGGGCCAAACGTTTTCTCTTTCGCAGCGACCAGTTGGAGACTCCGGTATCGAGACTTTCCGGCGGTGAACAGTCCAGGATTCTCATTGCAGCACTCATGCTCCAGCCGGCGGATATCCTGTTGCTTGATGAACCAACCAATGACCTGGATATTCCTTCATTAAACGTGCTCGAGGAGAGCTTAAACGAATTTGCAGGTGGACTGGTTCTGGTCACTCATGATCGTTTCATGTTAGACCGAATATGCAGCGAAGTACTCGGATTTGACGGTCGTGGTAAAGCTTCCTCTTTTGCCGACTACGAACAGTGGCTGCGTGCTATGAAGGAAACAAAACAGGAACAACAGCTGCCGGACAGAGATGAAGCTGTACCCAGGCCGGGAAAAAAGAAAAAATCCGGCAAGCTTTCCTACATGGATCAGCGGGAGTATGATCAGATGGAAGAAAAAATTCTGGTCGCTGAAAACAGGCAAGAAGAGCTGGAAGCGCTGATGCAGGATCCTGAAACTGCTGCAGACTCCGATAAACTGCACACCTGCTGGCAGGAACTGGACACAGTACAGCAGAAAATTAGCCGATTATACAACCGCTGGGAAGAACTGGAAAATATTAAGGATGGAAAATAACAAACAGCCACCCTGCCCTACCTGCGGTGGAACCGGCCAGATCAGCTTTTTTCAGGGAGAGAGCAGGTTCCTGCTCACTGATGAGGAATGCCCTGCCTGCAATGGGCTGGGGTATATTCTCGAAGAAAAAGACACGAATCTCCAGCATAAAGAATTGACGGACGACGAGTAATTTTTAATCCTATTTCTGATCACAACATATATTGAAGAAACCTGTAATCACTGAGCCTTCACCTGATTAACAACACTACCCCGAAACTTGAATGCGCCGTCCAATTCCATCAGCAATGCCTTGTCACGGCCATAGATATCCTGCTTAAATAAAATATTGTCATCGCCATTCGAGGCATTGACCGTCCAATACAGGAGCATAACCGGCAAATGAGTGTTCAGCTTTACTGTGGTTATTTTCTGGGTGTCAATCACAGCTTCAATTCGATCCTTGTCCCAGTTCTGACCATCATTTTTCAGAATCAGCTCTCCCAGCGTTACTGGCTGATCAACCCGGATGCATCCATGACTGAAGGCTCGCTGGTCTTTGCCGAAAAGACTCCTGCTTGGGGTGTCGTGCAGATAAACGGCATGACTGTTTGGAAATATAAACTTGATCCGACCCAGGGCGTTGTGCGGTCCGGGCTTCTGCCGTATGCCATACGGGAAGGAACGTCCGCTGTAGCTGTGCCAGTTAATGGAGGCAGGATTCACCCAGTTGCCCTGATGGTCAATAACCTCAAAATTGTTGATCTGCAAATAGGAAGGATCTCTTATAATCTTGGGCAAAGTCTCATTGGTAATAATCGATCTGGGAAGGGTCCAGGTCGGATTAATAACCAGATACTTCATATCTGCTCTAAAGACCGGCGTTTCATGGAAGGGCTTGCCCACTACAACTCTGGTGTTCCAGATAACCTTTCCTTTATGATGATAAACAAGGGAATAACCGGCAATATCAACCAGGATATAACTGTCAGGAAGATCATGCAAAATCCAGCGGGCTCGTTCAAGATTTACTCGAATCTGATCAATCTTCTGTTCAACGCTCTGATTCAAGACTGATAGGGTCTGCTTGCCAATCACTCCGTCAGCCTCAAGATAGTGACGCTGTTGAAAACTGATCACTGCCTGTTCAAGTTGTTTATCAAAGAGCAGAAAATCATGATCAGAAACGGTCAGTTCACCAACACTGAGCAGCCGCTTACGTAGTATCGGTATCCGTGCATCCTCCATTCCCGGTTTCAGAACTGGGCCATATCCAATGGGTTGCCAGCTGCCCATTTCCTGGATTCTTCTGTACTTTGCCAAGGCATTTTTCAGATGATCGTAAATAGGGAACTGCGGAGAAAGAGTATTGAGCGACGTATCCACAGTACCGTTGGCAATGGCCTTGTCCACCCTCAGAACAAGATCCCTGCCGATCTTTTTTTCCGGTAAATTCCAATCAGGATTTAAACGTTGAGGATCAACCTTACCAAATTTTTTGTCATAGGCCAGGCGGATAAAGGCATCCGACAACAGGATATCAAAATCAGCCTTCAGACTTGGATAATCCATGCCGGCCGTACGCTGTTTCACTAACCGCTGTAACGATTTCAGATGATAATCACCAGGGGTCAACCCCTCCAGATTACTTTGCCCAATCGCCTTGAGAAGTTGCGTCACACTGCTCGTATTGTGCCAGAGCAATTTAAACTGGTTGTTGCTGTACAAAGGGGGCAGGAGATCACGAGCAATAATCTGTTCTTCTCCCACACGATACTTCTGCTGCACCTGAATCTGTTCTATATGCTGCTGAATATACGAATTTGCAGTGGCCGGCTCTTGAGCCACTGCCATAAACGGCATGAACAGCAGCAGACACAACAACAGTAGATCTTTTCCCTTTTTCATGTTTTAATTTTCCTCATTATCTTTTTTAAAACATCGATAAATTTCTGTTCGCCACCATAGCATATTGCTCTGCAACTTAATAGAATAATATGCTATTTTTTACAAAACTCCAAAAGAAGTCAACATTTGGAGAATCAGATAAGGTCGGTATCAAGACCGATTTCTGATAGGATCAAACATTGGCAATGTTACTATTTTTCTCCGACAATGTTCATTGTCGTTTTTCTGTTCTGCGGCCTGAATCATTCTTTTGGCTTGCAGAAAAAATTGATCCAAACCATGTACAATAGAACCTTATGATCCGTTTTATTCTGCTCCTGGCTCTGCTCACAGCTTTCCCTCCCCTGGCGACGGATATGTATCTTCCCGCCATTCCTCATCTTGTGGAAATCTGGCAGCAGCCTCTTTTCATCATCAATCTGACCCTTGTTCTATTCTTTGTGACCTACTGTGTATCATTACTCATTTATGGTCCATTATCCGATCGATTCGGTCGTAAGCCGCCTCTGATTACCGGCCTGCTCCTCTTTATTCTGGCAAGTCTTTTTTGTGCCTTTTCCGTCAATATCTGGATGCTCATTGGAGCCAGAATTATCCAGGCCATGGGAGCCGGAGCCGCTTCATCCATTTCATTGGCCATGGCAAGAGATCGACTTGAAAGCGGCAGACGCGAAAAAGTGCTCAGCCAGGTTTCGGTAATCATGGCCCTGGCACCCATGATTTCACCCATGATCGGCTCCTTTATCCTGGAATTTCTTTCCTGGCCCTGGATTTTTATTGCGCAGGGATTCATGGGCCTGGTTGCCCTTATTGGAGTTTTCAAAACCCCGGAATCGCACGAAGGGAGCGAGGGAGATTCCTTATCCGCTCTGCTCCGGAGTTACGCCCGGGTTCTTGGCAATTACAGGCTTATGGGCGTTGTCGTGTGTAACGCATTTATAGCCCTTCCTCTTTTTGCTTTTATTGCAGGCTCTTCCAGTATCTATATCAGCAGGTTTGGAATGGAGGAGAGTCTTTTTGCCATTTTTTTCGGAGCCAATGCTTTTTGCTTTATGTGCGGTTCCATGACTTGCATGCGATTTGGCAAAAAAATAGGAACGCTGTTGATGATTAGTGCGGGATACACAGGTATTCTTTTGGGTGGGATCTGGATGCTTTCAGGGTTATTTCTATCCGGCCCGTGGCAGTTTGCTCTTCCCATGGGAGTCATCACCTTTTCCCTCGGGCTTAGCCGCCCGCCATCCAACAACCTGGCCCTGGAACAGGTGAAAAAGGATGCGGGCACGGCATCATCCGCCATGATTTTTTCCTATTTCATATGTGGAGCAATGGCCATGCTTGCTGTTTCACTTGACTGGGCCGACAAAATACATTTCATCGGCATACTCTCCGGAGTCAGCGGGGTTATTGCGCTTACCCTATGGCTTTTCATAAAAAAACATCTCCATATTGCGACCAACTGACTATTTCAATACTTTCAATCCATAGGGGCAGACTGCCGAGCAAATACCGCAGTTATGCCCCTTGTGATACTGAAAATAGTGTTCCTTTTTCCATTTATCACAGGCCCGTACATCCAATATCTCTTCACGCGGCAATCCTGCATACCAGGCCCTACCTTTCAATGCTTTAGCAGGGCAGGCTTCTACGCATCGTCTACAATTACCGCAGAAGCTTCTCTTTATTGGTGGCCCACATGGAAGTTCAATGTCGGTAAAAACGGTTCCCAATCGAACCCATGATCCGAACGGACGCGTGATAAGTTGGCAATGACGACCTACCCAGCCCAACCCTGCTCTTGTTGCTGCGGTTTTGTGGGGAAAGTCCCCTTTGATATTAATCGTATCGGTGCGATCTGAAGCTGCCAGCGGTTTAGATCGAAACCCTCTATTTTTAATTTCGGCTGCTAATGCTTCTGATAATGCATTGATACGATTGTTTACGCTGGTATATTCATCAGCGTATTTTCGGTTAGGACCGTTCCGGATACTGACCATTATTTGGGGGTTCATTGGAGTGGCCCATGAAAGAGCAAAAGGAAATTTTTGTCCTGTTTCATCCAGGGGGGTGGAAAAATATCGAAGATCTGCCGCGCCCCAGAGAGTGATCTTGTGTACTTCCATCCACTCAGTCAGCCAGACAGGAAAAACTGTAGAAGGACAAGACAATTGTTTGTCCGGTGAGAGTTGGCAGGTCTTTTCTCTTTGCATACAGCGAGTCAGCTTGCCGGTATGGTGACCAGGGGAAGTCCTTCGCTACCGCCTGTTTCTGTAAGAGAAAAAAGTATCATCAGGAAAGCGAACGTTCGCTTGGAAAAAAAATCACGGTCATCAATCCAGAACCAGTAATCCCTGTAGCGTACAGCAGTAAATGCATTCTCCGGCTTGTCAACACTATGGTTGATTGTGATGGTACGACCAGTGAATGTTCCATCTTCATTGGTTTGACGCGATGCAGGAATCGTGCGGCCTTCATCGACATGAATTGCCGGCACATCAACCTGGGTTGCCAGTTCAATCATGATCTGCATCATTGAGCGGGTGAGCATGGCTATCTCTGAATCAGTGCTGGGAATGTATCCATAGCTTATCAGTATCTCCCCGGGTCCCGTCTTAAGGCCAAGGAGATTGTTGAGCTCATTCATTGCCTCTTCCATTTCAGGGGTGATGTCTTTCCGGTGAAAAAACATGAGAATGGTTTCCTGCATGTCTTTATTTTTCAGAATCCTCATCCCCACGGAGCCTGACTTCTGTACTTGACGAAACAGGGACAGTACCCTGTAAAAATCAGCGTCGCCGCTACGTTGGCTGACACCACCGGTCACCCGGCTTCGCATACCGTTTATGGAGTCCACGGTCAGCTGCAGAATAAGGTCAGCGGGCCAGCCAGACTGCATGAGAAACAGAATGGCCTTTGGAGGAATCGGGGTCATAAAACTTTTGTTAAACTGTTGTCCGGTGATAGGCCTATAGGTGATGGTTGGCCTGTCTGTGAACTTGCCATCGGATCCCATTGAAAAGAAATTTCCCTGGATAGCACTATCAGATGAAAGAGTGCCGTTAAGGTTTACGGATCGTTCAAAGGTATAGCCGCTGACAATCGATGCCACTTCGACAAAAAGCGGCATGTCTGCATAGCGGAGTTTGATAATGTTCAACAGGGTCTGTTCTTTCCACGAATTGGAAATAGCAGTGTTGTAATCAAAACGGTCCCGTTCGACGGTATCAGGTCCTATTGAGGAACATCCGCTCATGATAAACGTGATAAGGAATACAAGAACCCAGTAATTTTTCATACGCTCATGCCTGATATTTTTTCCAACGATATAGATTTAATTGGCTATCCAATTTACTCAACCATGCACAACATGTAGTAGGAGCCCAGTCCTCTGGGCGATGAGATGTTCCTTCAAAGTTTCGCTCATAATCGCCCAGGGGACTGGGCTCCTACAGGACAACAGTACACCAGACCTCAATTAGACAAGTAGTCTACAACAATATGTAGTAGTCGGTTGGACTAACTTTATATCCACATTGATTCATGATCAAAGTTGTGACTCAATGGGTAATAAACTCATAAAGAAGATGCTGAAACGCTGCCAGAAACCAGTGTAAGGCTCGGTGCTCCAGACGCGCTCCTCGTCGTTTTCCAGCCCGTGCCAGTATATGTACTCAATGCCCTCCTCATCGATTCGCAGTTCCAGCCGGAAAGCCCTCTGTTCTGCTATTTGGTCAAAGGTCTCAGCCAGTTGGGCGGCAATCTCCTTCGACTGCAGCATGATTCCTATCTCTGTGTTTTCGGTGACTGAGCGAGGATCAATATTCAATGAGCCAATGAATACCTGCTCCCTGTCGACAATAAGTGATTTAGCATGAAGACTGGCCTTGGATGAACCATGGATCCCCTTTTTTTGTTTTCTGTCCTTTCTGCTCAATGTTTTGTTCATCTCGTACAGCTCAACACCGTTGCGCAAGAGTGTAGTCCGGTATTTTGCATATCCGGCATGGACAAC
>JAYEKB010000243.1:0-2839 GCA_034660835.1 Thermodesulfobacteriota bacterium | reverse complement strand
GACAGACACAAAAGCGGATACTGCAGACCCTTTGGGACTTGAGGGAATTCGCTGGATTCGCCGGGAGGTCAATCTGCCCCTGGTCGGAATTGGTGGTATTCATACGGGCAATGTCCGTGAGATAATAGACGCAGGGGCTGATGGTGTGGCGGTTGTGTCGGCCATAGTTTCAGCAGATTGTCCTGAGACAGCTGCATCAGAATTGAAAAACCTCCTCTTGCAGGAAATCTAACAGGTTGTAGCTTTTCTCAACCCCATCAGCTGAATTTAAATCAACATGATCGATAGAGGAAGAGCATGAAAACAAATGCCGTAAAAAAATATCACCGGGTATTAACCATTGCCGGATCAGACAGTGGTGGAGGTGCCGGCGTACAGGCTGATCTTAAAACCATTGGTGCCAATGGCTGTTATGGAATGAGTGTTATTACGGCGCTGACTGCTCAAAATACTGTCGGTGTCAGCGGAATTCATAGTGTACCCATTGATTTTGTGCGTCAGCAGATGGAAGCGGTGCTTTCAGATATCGGTACCGACGCCGTGAAAATAGGAATGCTCTTTTCGCCGGAGTTAATTACGACGATTGCTGAACAGCTCAAGAGATTTGATGTTGCCAATATTGTTTTAGACCCGGTCATGATTGCCCAAAGTGGTGATAAACTGCTGCAGGATGAGGCTATTGACGCTCTAAAGAACCATCTAATTCCCTTGGCGGATATCATCACCCCGAATCTGCCGGAAGCCTCTGTGCTCCTTGGTCAGGAAATAACCTCTCAGGACATGATAAATGACGGGGCAAGAGAACTTTGTCATTTGGGATGTACCAGTGTCCTGATTAAAGGGGGGCATCTCGAGGGGGAGGAAAGCGATGATTGTCTTTATCTGGGAGACACGGACGAGATGATTCTTCTACCCGCCAAACGTATAGCGACCCGCAACAATCATGGAACCGGCTGTACTTTATCCTCAGCCATCGCCTCAGGCATAGCCAAGGGGTACGGTGTTGTCAAGGCTGTCCGTGCGGCAAAGGAGTATATCACCGGGGCAATTGGTGCCGGCGCCGGCTATTCGATTGGTCAGGGACATGGGCCTGTCCATCATTTCTATCAATTCGAGCAAATCAAACGGTGACAGAGTACCGGTTGGAAAGAGCTGCTCAGACTGGAGAGGCCCCATCAATACTTTTTGATAAGGTCTCTCTTGTATTAGGTGACAAGCCCCTGTTTGACAACCTGACCATGACTATTGAGGGCGGACAGTGTACCTGTCTTTTAGGCCCCAGTGGTTGCGGGAAATCGACGTTGCTGCGCATGATATCCGGTACAACATCTCTTCCTTATCGAGGCACTATTCGGATTGAGTCCGAGGCTGCGAATTATGTTAAAATTGCCTGGATGAGCCAAAACGATTTGCTGCTTCCCTGGTTTTCGCTCCTGGATAATATTTTACTCGGCGCAAAGTTGCGAAATGAGGAATCCGGCGTTCTCCGTTCTCAAGCGCGTGACCTTATGGGAGAGGCGGGTCTTGCCGGATACGAGGATGCCCTGCCGGCAACTCTTTCCGGGGGGATGCGACAGAGAGGAGCATTATTGCGAACTCTCATGGAAGAACGGCCTGTGTTGCTGATGGATGAACCATTTTCCGCCCTGGACGCTCTCGCCAGAATGAAACTGCAGAATCTCTCTGCAAAACTCACACGTAAAGCTACCGTGTTGCTTGTAACCCATGATCCAATGGAGGCTTTGCGGATGGGACATACGATTTTGGTCCTGTCCAAGAGGCCACCCCGGGTGAAAAGTGTTGTATCACTTGCAGGAACTCCACCTCGGAATGTTGACGACCCGGAAATACGTGCCCACTTCAGCGTGTTGCTTAGTCAACTAATGGATGAGAGCCACGCATGAAAGCGGTCAGGCTTATAATTCTAGGCTGTGGCCTTGTGCTGTTGTGGCAGCTGCTGGTACTTATTACCGCTGTCCCTCATTATATACTGCCCGGGCCAATACTCGTTTTCCATGCCATCATCAATAACTGGTCAGCGTTGTTGGAACACCTTCAGACTACCTTAACGGAAATAATCCTGGGAATTTTGCTTGGCACCTTTCTCGGGGTAACCACTGCCCTCACTATGACTCTCTCGCCGCTTCTGAAGCGATGGATGTTGCCGGTCCTGGTGATAAGTCAGGCCATTCCGGTTTTTGCTCTCGCGCCAATTCTCGTTCTTTGGTTTGGCTATGGTATGGCATCAAAGGTTGCCATGGCGGTGTTGATTATCTATTTTCCTGTAACCACTTCTTTTTACTACGGGATGCAGCGTACAGACCCACAGCTGTTGGAGTTGGCAGAAATTATGAACGGGCGGCCAATTTCTATAATGCGCTATATCATTGTTCCATCAGCAATGCCGGCGTTTGCCTCAGGGTTGCGGGTTGCAACAGCGGTGGCACCAATCGGTGCGGTGGTTGGGGAATGGGTTGGTTCCAGTGCCGGACTCGGATTCTATATGCTGCATGCCAATGCACGAATGCAGATAGATGTAATGTTTGCTGCGCTGACGGTTTTATCAGTTGTTTCGTTGTTTCTCTATTTTTTAATTGACTTTGCAATGGATAAACTCATCTTCTGGGAATCTAACCAAGGAATAACATAATGAAAAAAGTTCGTATATTAATAATTACCGCTTTGATTGTTGGTATAACTGGAGCGGCCACTTCGGCTATAGCGCAGGAAAAAATAACAGTCTTGCTTGACTGGTTTGTCAATCCTGACCACGCTCCCTTGTTTGTGGCCCTGGAAAGAGGATATTTTGCCAACCATGGGTTGGATGTGGAAATGATCG
>JAYEKB010000242.1:0-12048 GCA_034660835.1 Thermodesulfobacteriota bacterium | reverse complement strand
GTTCACCGAAGGCAAGCCGATGCGACCGCACCTGCTTTGTCGCTGCAGGAGCAGGCATAGGCAACTATAGCCTACTCCTGCGCTCAGCGCATCTGCAGCCGCCTCGACTTGTGAAATATGCGGGATAAGGCTGGTTGTCAAACGGACAAAGAAGGAAGTACACCGGCAAATGAACGGGTAACCGAGAACACGAACAAAAGGGATGACACAGTGGAGAAAGAAATAAAACAGATTGCCGTCAGCAGTTACGGGCCGACGCTTGATGATAAGGTCGACCCACGTTTTGGTCGGGCTGGAGGTTTTGTTGTTGTGGATGTGAACACCATGGAAACTCAATATATTGACAATGGCAGCTCGCAGGTTATGTCCCAGGGTGCCGGTATCCAGGCCGCAGAATTTGTGGCCAAGGCAGAGGCCGATGTGCTGCTTTCCGGGTATGTCGGTCCCAAGGCATTTCAGGCTCTGTCCGCAGCCGGTATCGCCATCGGCCAGAACTGTGACAATCTTACCGTACGGGAGGCAGTGGATCGTTTTCTTGATGGTGAAATACCTGTTGCCGATGCTCCTAATATGGAGAGGTAAATTTGTCATTCATGCTGTTACGGAAAATTCATTCCTGAAAAATTTTAAAGGACTATTAAAAAAATCATGATCGTTTCAGTTGCAAGCGGCAAGGGAGGAACCGGGAAAACGACGGTCACTGCTTCACTTGTCTCAATCTGGGAGACAAAGATTCTGGCAGTGGATCTGGATGTGGAAGAACCCAACCTGCATCTTTTCCTCAATCCGCAAATTGAAGAGCATTCCACTGCCGGGCTGGAAATTCCGGTTCTGAACCTGACACAATGCAATTTATGCGGCAAGTGCGTAGATCTGTGCCAATTCAAAGCTATTACCATGATGGGTAAGTTTGTGATGACCTTTCCCGAAATGTGTCATGGCTGCGGTGGTTGCCTCGCTATCTGTCCGGAAGAGGCTTTATCCCCGGGTACACGTGAACTTGGAGAAATACATCGGGGGCATGTCGGAAAAACCGATTTCATTATGGGGCGGATTCGCATTGGTGAGGCCATGTCACCGCCTCTGATGAATCAAATTAAAAATGAAATCCGGGAAAAAATCAAACAGGAGCCCATGGATGTCATCATTGATGCTCCTCCAGGCGTTAGCTGCCCGGCCGTCACATCTGTTATTGATTCCGATATCATTGTACTGGTGACTGATGCCACCCCATTTGGTTTTCATGATTTTTCCCTGGCCTGGGAAGCATTTTCTCCCTTTGGTAAGCCCATGGGCGTGGTTGTGAACCGTGCAGGTGTGGGAAATGATGAGGTGTATCGGTTCTGCAAGGATAAAAAGCTGCCCATTCTTGCTGAGATACCATTTGACAGGGGTATAGCAGAAGCCTATTCCCGTGGCCAAATTATTGCCGATGTCTCTGATTCCCTGCATGATCTTTTTGTTTCCCTGCAACACCGGATACGAGATCTGGCTGCAGGCCGGTTGCAGGAGGTTTCCCATGCATGAAATAGTTGTTATCAGTGGTAAGGGCGGAACCGGCAAGACGTCGCTTACCGCAGCCTTTGCCCACCTCGCCCGCAACAAGGTAATCTGTGATCTCGATGTTGATGCCCCGGATCTGCATTTGCTTCTCAAGCCTCACTATGAAAAGGACGTTGAGTTCTGGGCCGGTAATGAGGCGCGTATTGTTGAAGAAAAATGTTCGGAATGCGGACTGTGCATGGAGATGTGCCGATATGATGCCATAACGCAGCATAATGACGGTCATTTTTCAGTCGATCCATTACGTTGCGAAGGATGCAATGTCTGCGTCACGTTTTGTCCCGAAGAGGCAATTGACTTTCCGGAAAAACATTGCGGCCAGTGGTTTGTATCCACGACTCGTTTTGGTCCCATGGTGCATGCGAAACTTTTTCCGGGCGAAGAAAATTCCGGCCGTCTGGTTTTTTTATTGAAACAGCAGGCAAAAGAGCTGGCTGAGAAACAGGGCCTTGATCTTATTTTGAGTGACGGTGCGCCTGGGATCGGATGCCCGGTTATCAGTTCTCTTTCCGGTACAAACTTAGCCGTGCTTGTCACTGAACCGACACCCTCGGGTCGACATGATCTCAAGCGTGTTGCAGAACTATGCGAGCATTTTAAGATTCCAGCGGCTATTATAATCAATAAATTTGATCTTAACCTTGATGAAACCTCGGCTATCGAGACATACTGCCGGGAAAAAAACTATCCCGTGATCGCCCGTCTCCCTCATGATCTGGTGATTACCGAGGCCATGGTCCAGGGGCTTGCAGTCACTGAACTTGAGGAAACATCTTCCCTTGGCAAAGGGATCAGGCAGGCATGGCAGGAGATAGAAAAACTCATTTCCTGATCATGGAGTCGTTTTAACTTACTTACATTCAACACACTTAATACTATTTTTTTTAGGAGGATTAATTATGGCACTTATCGGTATTCCTTCCACCAGTCCCGGAGGACTTGATGCTCTCTTTGGCGAGCATTTCGGTCATTGCGATCTGTACACTGTTGTGGATGTGGAAGATGGAGAAATCAAGGAAGTTCGGACTCTACCAAACGTTCCCCATGAGCAGGGCGGCTGCATGGCTCCTGTTCAGCATTTAGCGCAAAACGGCGTGAAAATTCTGATTGCCGGTGGTATGGGGATGCGTCCCTTGATGGGATTTAACCAGGTGGGCATTGATGTCTATTATTCCGGCGGCGCGCCGACTATTGGTCAAGCGGTTCAGGGCTTTCTCGATGGACAATTGCAGGCCTTTACCACCGAATTAACCTGCGGCGGCGGTGGCGGGCAGTAATCAAATCAGGCCTGATTTAAACACGGTTGGTCGAGAGATATCCAGTGTCGAAACATAGTCTTCCTCAATTGGGTGAAGTCGGCAAATCCTTTTTTTCTCACGCCGAAGCACCCAGAAATCTCGGGACTTTGACCGTACCCGACGGAACGGGCCAGGCCGTTGGTATATGCGGAGATTCCATCGCCATTGATCTGAAGATCGACGGTGATGTTATCAGGGATATCAGGGTTGATCCGCAGGGCTGTGTTTTTACCAGGGCCTGCGCCAGCGCCGTGAGTGAGCTTGCCAAGGGAAAAAAAATGTCCGCGGCCCTGCAGATTGAGCCTGAAGATATCGAACATGTTCTCGGGGGATTGCCCGAGGATCATATGCACTGTGCACGTCTGGCGGTCAACACCCTTGGCGAGGCCATTTCAGATGTCATCAGAAGACAGGTCAAAGGTGCTGCATAGGGGCAGCACTCTCTGAGGGCATCGGAAGAGTTTGTTTGTTAAGGTTGTCTAAAGTTCAAGAACAGAGGAGACATGTTCCATGTTGAACATCATACTTGTCAGCTCCAGAGAGAAAGCATTAGTTCCGTTTGTCGAAGCTCTGAAATCTGATCAGGATATCAAACTCAATATGTTCGATACCGGTGCAGCGGTTCTTACACAGGTGCAGCATCAAGCCCCTCATTTGGTGATAATTGATGATCATCTTGACGATCAGGCCCCCTTGGATTTAGTCTCCGAACTGCTTCAACTCAATGCCATGATTAATATTGCAATGGTCAGCACCATGGATGATGATGCCTTTCATGAGGCAACAGAAGGTCTTGGTCTGCTTCCCCGACTCCCCTCCCCGCCTGATGCAGCTGATGCCTCCCCCCTGCTGACCAGGTTGCGTGCATTGCCCGGCCTAATTTCCTAAAATCATTAGTTCTACTTTGTCACATTAGCCCGTCGCCGATGAACGCTACGTAATCGTACGCAGCGAGGGTGTCAAAAATCACTTTAAAATGGATCCGCACAAACGCTTCGCGGCTCATATCTCTCCGGCGAGGGTTGCAGAGCAGTTCACGCTCCTATCTTAGCTGGAGAATTCAATATCGCTATTAACGTTGTTATATAATTACGTATATTCAGAAAACCTGCGAACCAAACCCATCAATCAACATTTCAGAAAAACAATTCATATTCCACAATGGTTCTAACATGCTCATATATTGTCATTTCGTTTTTATTACTCTTCCGACAGGATAACGACTTCCGCCGCATTCTCAGATTGCAGATATTTTGCCGCCAGTGTGGAGATATCTTCAAGCGAAATTGCTGCAAAATCCTTCTGGATGGTAAGCGGCCACTCCAACTGTTTTGGATGACGGCTTGACAGGGTAAGTACCGAGCCAAGCCAGTATCTGTTGGTCCGCACCAAATCACGGATTGAAGTAAGGACGGGTTCAAGAGCCCGCTCAAGTTCATCTTTGGACACTCCTTCTTCAGCCAGCCGGGCGCCTACCTCTTTTAATTTTTTCGTGAGCATGTCAGCCTGGGACGGAGCCACGATCATCTGGCTTCTCAGCACACCAAATCCGGGATCAACCCTGCTTGGCCTGTTATAGACAACCGGCGAATAGGTGGCTCCAAGCTCCTCACGGATCTGCTTGCGAAGCCGGTCATCAAGTACTGAGGCCAATACGCTGAGACGTCGGGTACGGGAAATATCCCAAAAATCATCGGTTGGCCAGGCAACGGTGAGCATCGCCTTGTCGTTGACAGACGAGACCTGAAGTGTAAGCTCTTTGCCTGAGGGAAAAGAAATTGTACTGCCAGATGGTGCAACCATGCTGTTTTCCCGTTGCCCACCAAAATAAAGGCCAACAAGACGCAGGATCGTCTCCCGGTCAAAATCACCGACCACGGAAATTTCCAGGGCTTCATCTTTAAACACCGGGACCAGCCAATTCTCCACCTGCTCAAGCGATAATTCTTCCAGTGCTGACAAAGGGACAATTCCATAACGCTGATTTCCTCCAGCTAAAAACCGCTCTCCGCCCAATTGCATCATGCCTTCCACTGAACTTTCCAGCTGTCCATACATCTGAGCCAACCTGTCCATGCTGCGCTGAAAAGCGCCGACCCTGAAGGCAGGATCCTTAATATGGGTAAAAAGAAGCTGAAAGAGCAGCTCACTTTCATTGGACAATCCCTTGCCGGTAAAATTGAAGTTGCCTTCAGCCACCCGGAAGTGCACACGGCTGCTGTAAGGGGCCAGTGCTGCCATAAGCTGCTCTTTTGTCAGCCCTCCCAGCCCGCTTTCACCCACAACTCTCTCGGCAAGCATTCCAAGCCCGGGCAGGGGTTCGGTTAACCGTCCGTGGCCCAGCACAACAGCGACGTTAATCTCATTGGGTTGAAAATCAGTCTGCTTCAGATTAAGGATCAAACCATTTGTAAACAGATAACGGTCAACCCCTATTTCACTGTATGCAATGTGTTTGTCCACTGTTGCGGCCGGTTCGGAAATCAGCAGATAGGGAAAGGAGCCTTCCTGTTGCTGTACCCAGGGGCTGATTGCAACTTTTTCTGCATCCTGGAAAGCCTGCAGTATGACAGCCTCGGGTGATGAATTTCCGTCTCTTAAATCAGCTGTACCCGTTACCTCAACTATTCGGCGCTCGTGCCACAAGCCGTTAAAGGCTTCATTTGCCTCGACAAGGGTCATCTTCTCAACAATCGGCCCATACAGAGTAAGTTCCTGGGCAGGAGACATGTAAACCTCATTTTTATTAAGGCTGCGGATCAGGCCGTCAGCAAGTTTTCGGCTGTCCCTGCTGTCTGCTACCTGCACCTGTTTTTTAAGCATGGTCAACAGCTCATTTTTCACCCGGTCAAGCTCAGGCTCGGAAAAACCGTCTATCAATGCCTGGCGCAGCGTAGTATTCAGCAGAACCAGTGCCTGCTGCCAATCTTCGGCAGACGTTCCGGCATCAAGTGAGATGTTGCCAAGCCGTTGTACCAGCCTCCCGGAATATACATTTGACCGGGTCATGGGGCTGCCCTCCATGTTAACCAGGTGCTGCAGTCTGTTATCCAGCATTTTTGCGCCCACATACTCCTGCAAATTCTGAACCTCATTGTCCAGGGTGTCAGGACGAGGCTCAGTATTCCAGACCGATTCAATGATAACATTGGTATACCCAAGATCCGGTTCATGGATGTAGAGGACATCCGTGCCGGTTTCTGCAACCCGGCCGAAATCAGGACAGGCTGCCTGGTCGCTGCCGGCACGGAGTTCGCTGAAACGCTGCCTGATCATCTCCTGAACCAGGTCCGGATCTGTATCCCCGGCAACTACCAGGATCATGTTATCAGGACGGTACCAGGAGTCATAATACTGCCTGAGCAATGCTGAATCGGCCTGATTCAAAGTCTCGTCCGTCCCAATCACATCACGCTCGGCAATCCTGGTGCCGGCAAAAACAAATTTCATCCTGGCCTTGAACACCCGGCTGCGGGCGGAATCCCGGCTGCGTTTTTCAGCAAGGATAATGCCCCGCTCCTTATCCACTTCTTTTTTAAGTAACAGGGCTCCCCTGGCATAATCGGCCATAACCACAAACCCTTCATCCAGGGTTTTTTTATCACCGCCGGGCAACATTAGTTTGTACACTGTTTCATTATAGGAGGTGTGTGCATTGGTATCTGCACCAAACCCCATACCAATGGATTGAAAATATTCAACCAGTGTTCCCGGAGGATAATGGGTGGTACCGTTAAAGAGCATGTGCTCAAGAAAATGAGCCAGTCCACGCTGATCATCTGTTTCATACAGAGATCCTGCCTGGATATTGAGGTACATGCCTACCCGATTTTTCGGTTCCTGATTGGGCAGGATAACATAGCGCAAACCATTTGCCAGGGTGCCGAACACCTGGGATGGATCCGGCTTGAGATCACTGTGATCATGGGGCCAGCCGCTGGTAATACAGTCGGCAGACCGGGCAGTTTTGACCTCTGTCGACTGTTGGCCGGCACAGCCGGTCAGAAGTAAGGAAACAGAGAGCAGGCAGGTAATGAGGAAATGAAATGTTCGTTGCTGATTCATTTTTTTAGGTAGAAGGTATAAGGTATAAGGTATAAGGTTTCAGGTAACAGTGGTCTACGACAGAAAACTATAGTTGCTGCCTGAGACCCGACATCTAATTCCTTTTTTTCAGGCATAAGATGCTCTGTGCTGAATGTTCAACGCAAAAGTTGATATACTATCATTAAAGTAGGATAAGACACAACGACTATCCCACTTTTGCTTTAAACTGACACCGGAAACCTGAGAGCTGACAGACAAATGACACTATCCGGAAAAAATGGCCTGGTTCTCGGCGCAACCCGCGGTATCGGCCTGGCCATTGCACGAAAACTGGCCGAGCAGGGGGTCCGTCTTGCCCTTCCCTGGTTTGACTGGCCTGACTCCTGCCGGGACATGGAAAAAGAATTTGCCGCCATGGATATGGGCCATATTACCATACAGGCTGACCTGCGTGAACCGGACAGCGTAATGGACATGGTGCAAACCATCAGCGCCCAGTTCGGCTGCCTGCACATCCTGGTCAACAATATCGAACGGGGGGGGATGCCGGTAGTACACGGCAGTTACCACCAACAGGTAAACCGTGAGCAGTGGCAGCTGGAAATGGATACAACCCTGCATGCCAAATGGCTGGTCTTTGAACACAGCCTGGACCTGCTGCGTAAGGCGGAACAGGCTTCTGTTGTTAACATTTCATCGATTGCAGCAATTACTGGACGCTCAGGCCCGGCGGCAATGATGTTCAACGACGGCTATGCAGCAGCTAACCGGGGGATCGCATCGCTCACCGAGAACTGGGCCAGAATTGGTGCCCCGTCCATTCGGGTCAACGAAATCATGATCGGTCTCATTGACAGACGACACGGGCCGGGAACACGGGGATGGGACCTTCTTGACAGGGATAGTAAAAAAAAGCTGCTGAACCACACCCTGCTGGGACGGACAGGAACCCCTGAAGAAGTAGCGGATGCGGTTCTTTTCCTAATCCGGGATGCGCAGTTCATGACCGGATCAACAATTCGGCTGGATGGAGGGTACGTGCTGGGCGGGGAAAAGGTGGGTCCCATACCGGATGGAATAGTGTAGTGGTTGGAGGTAAAAGATAAAAGTTACAGCCTGCCCTCCTTCTACCTTTTACCTTATACCTGAAACACCTACAGGTCCAGTACCCAGTCCGGAATGCGGTGCAGGATATAGTTAGTCACCATCTGCCTGCCATCATCACCCTTGCCGGGATTGACATCACTGATGACATCGTCATAATCAAACCAGCAGAGTTCCCTGTCTTCCTTGCTATACACGGTGAAAATGCGGTGATTCTGATCTTCAATATCTTCTTCTTCCTGGATGGCTGCAACGATCCTTGATGCATCTTCAAAGGACAAAAAACGAATTTCTTCTTCACTCATAATAACCCCTTCAAAACCCGGTGCCGGGAGACAGATTTGTGGAGATCAGCATAAAAAAAGGGGCGGAAGATGGAAATCCCCACGCCCCTGAACTCTGACCCGGAAAAATCAGGCCGGTTTGACAACTGC
Source organism: Thermodesulfobacteriota bacterium (assembly GCA_034660835.1). GTDB lineage: Bacteria > Desulfobacterota > Desulfobulbia > Desulfobulbales > Desulfobulbaceae > Desulfobulbus_C. The sequence goes on along the minus strand of JAYEKB010000242.1, from coordinate 3,602 downwards.
CCCGGAACGGATACAACGAGTGCAGACATTCATACGTACAGTACGTCCACTGTCGGATACGGTCCGAACTTTCTGCAGATTAGGCAGCCAGCGGCGCCTGTTTTTATTATGGGCATGACTAACATTATTGCCGGTCGCCGGTCCTTTACCACAAATTTCACATCTACGAGCCATGATATATTCTCCTTGCAGGGAAGTTATTCTTTGAACCGCATATTTTTACCCCTGCCCACAAAAAAATGCAAGCTCTTTTCCTCAAGTGTTGGCTGTACGCTACCCTCTCCTCAATAAATGGGTATCTGCATCAGACACTACCCTTTTTCTGTATACTATTATCCCCTGATAAAGAAAGAAAAATACCGTCAACATTCCTGTAAAACCCCATCGTTTTTCCAGTCAACATACGATATAGTAGTCAAATGCTGACCAGTCTGCGCGGAAAACTAATTCTGATCTTTGTTGTTCTCACCGTATCGGTGGTGATCGTCAGCAGTGGTTATGCCAGGTACAAACAGCGGCAGTTTGCCCTGGATCGGGCCAGTGACCGGGCTATGGTTGACCTGCAGCTGATCTCCACCGACATCCAGTCCGTTCTCCGCTGGATCATGCGCGACCTGCTGGTGCTGCGTGACCTGCCAAGCCTGCAACTGGCCATAAATACTGACAACTATGAGCAACGCCGAATGGCCTTTCTGGCCGTTGAAAAAGAATTCCTGTCCCTGGCCGCGCACCACCAGATCTTCCAACAGATTCGTTTTCTTAACAATACCGGCAAAGAGATTGTACGGATCAACACCAGGGAGGGTAGAACCTGGCTGACACCGGCCAAGTCACTCCAGGATAAATCCAACCGCTATTATTTCCAGGCCGCTGCACAACTGAAACAAGGCCAGGTCTATGTTTCTCCGATGGACCTTAACGTGGAACAGGGACAAATCGAACGTCCACTTGTACCGGTTATCCGCTATGCCACCCCTGTTATCGACCAAGACGGAAACAAAAAAGGGGTTATTGTTCTCAACGTCTTCGGTTCCACCTTCCTCCACCTGTTCCATAAGCAGCAGGAAAAGACCAGGCATGGAGAACGCTTCTTCCTCTTAAACAGTGACGGTTATTTCCTCTATCACCCGGATCAAAGTAAAACCTTTGCTTTCATGCTGGGAACTGATGAGACCTTTGCCCGCTACGAGCCGGAACTGGCACCCCTGATCCAGGAGAGGGACAGGGGCATTATTATTCAAAAAAGCAGTGAAACCTCTAAGCAGACGCTGTTTGCCTTTCAGCATATTGAACCGGCATCTTCCATTACTCTATTAAACGATAACGATGCCATCAACAGTCCTGCCCGGACACATCGCCAATGGATTCTGGTTACTACAGTTGATGATGCTGATCTTCTTGTCGGTTTTAACGAATATGTACAGTCCTTTCTCCCCTTCACCCTCCTGTTGCTTGCTCTCTGCACCGTAGTGGCGGTTCTTGTAGCCTGGAACTGCTCCCGACCGGTTGTCTCCCTTGCAGAGGCTGCCAAACAGATCCAGGTAGGTAATTTTTCAGCCCGGGCTCAAGTCTACACTTCTGATGACATGGGTAAATTCGGCAACCAATTTAACGCGATGGCTGAAAATCTTGAACAAACCATCGACAGATTGCAGGTCTCCGAGTCCAAGTACCGGCAAATTTTTGAAAATTCCAGAGACTGCATTTTCGTGACCGATATCAACTGCAGCATCGTCGATATAAACCAGGCCGGACGCCGGCTGCTCGGCGTTGATACGGACAGCCCGCTGGACCAGTTATCCCTGAACTGCTGCCGCAGTGTCCCGGACAATGAAGACAACAAACCGGTTATCCAGCAGGAGATACGATCCAAAGGATATGTAAAAAATTATGAAACCATACTGCATCGACCCGACGGCAGTATCCGCTACTGTATAATGACCGCATCTGCCCGGTATGATGAACAGGGGCAGTTGCTTGGATTCGAAGGAATACTGCGCGACATCACCGAAGAAAAACAGCGGCAGGAGGCTGAACGATCCTCCCGGAAACAGCTTCAGGAAGAAATCGTGCTGGCAGAAGAACGGGAACGGCGTCATATTGGCCAGGTCCTGCATGAAGAGCTGGCCCAGAACCTTGCCCTTGTCAGCCTGAAACTGCAGGAAGCAAAACAGCAGGCTGATCAACTCCAGGATGCGGGTAATGAGGATTCAGATATCAGCAGCCAACTGTCCGAAACCCGAAAACTGATCACGCTCATGATCAGCCAGATCAGGACCATGATCTTTGATCTTTTTCCAACGGTTCTTGACGACCAGGGACTGGTGCCGGCAATGCTCTGGTATGCGGACCACTTTACCAAACGAACCGGAATACAAGTTTCCGTGTACGGTCCGGCCGGATCCCTTGGCCTTTCCGAATCACAGAAAATATATTTGTTCAGGTCGTTTAAGGAACTGCTCCATAATGCCTGGAAACATGCAGAAACCGAGGAAATCGTTGCAACAGTCAAGAAAAAAGATAATCATGTCAGGTTGACAGTTGATGATGAGGGCAAAGGATTTGATCCTGAAAAGATAGACCATACATCCAGGGAACTCAGGGGAATCGGCCTGATCAGCATTAAACAGTGGATTACAGCCATGGAAGGAACCATGTCCATTGAATCGCAACCAGGCAAAGGGGCCAGGGTGACCATTGATATTCCCCTGACTGATCACGAACAGACAATATGATTACCGTATTTCTTGCCGATGACCACCAGATGTTCCGTCAGGGATTGCGTACCCTGCTCGGTTCCAGTCCGGACATTGAGGTGGTGGGCGAGGCAAGTGATGGACAGGGATGTCTGCGGGAAATTGAACAACTCAAACCAGATGTTGCGGTACTTGATGTTGCCATGCCCGGATTGACAGGCATTGAGGTAGCCAAACGACTGGGGAAAATTTCTCCTGATACCGGAATCCTGATCCTGACCATGCATGCAGACTGCTTCTTTGCTGTTGAGGCACTCAAGGCAAATGCCCTGGGCTTCATGCTCAAGGAGGAGAGTTTTGACATGCTCATCGATGCTATTCGCGCGGTGGCAGCAGGAAAGATGTTCATCTCCCCCACCCTGGAAACTCCGGTATTAAAGGAATTCGTCAACCTGGCCAGGCTGTCGGCAAACAGTTCAGGGAACATCCTCACCCAACGGGAGCTTGAGATCCTGCAACTGGTTGCCGAGGGCATGACCAACCAGGAAATCGCGGCCAAGCTCTGCATCTCTCCAAGTACGGTGGATACCCACCGCAAAAACATCATGGCCAAACTGGACATTCACACCGTGGCCGGGCTGGTCAAATATGCCATCCGTCACAAAATCGTCACCCTGTAGTGAATATTTTCGGTATATCATGCAACATGAAACTGAAACATATTAGAATAATATTTTGTAATAACAAGATATTATACCAGTACTATCAGGTACCACGGAACAGTTAGCCCGCATATTTCACAAGTCGAGGCGGCTGCAGATGCGCTGAGCGCAGGAGTAGGCAGGTAAGCGCAGACTCCGATAGTTGCCTATGCCTGCTCCTGCAGCGACAAAGCAGGTGCGGTCG
>JAYEKB010000241.1:0-12050 GCA_034660835.1 Thermodesulfobacteriota bacterium | reverse complement strand
CTTGCCGCGGTCCAGTTGCTGCAGGAACAGCGATACGTCATAACAGAAGAGCAAATCCGCACCGGTCTTGCCCGGACCAGGTGGCCTGGACGGCTTGAATATTTTCGGCTCAACAACCAAGGCGAGATAGTGGACAGTCATGCCAATGGCTTGCAATTTCTGCTGGACGGGGCACATAACCCGGCCGGCGTCACCGCCCTGAAACATGCGCTTGAAGATGAGTTTTCCTACGCACGGTTGATCCTTGTATGGGGATCCATGGCTGATAAGGACCTGCAGGCAACCCTGCAGGAGATTGCCCCCCTGGCTGACACCATCATCTTTACCAGGCCGGAATACGAACGATCTGCAACCGCTGACCAACTACGGAACACTCTGCCTGATGCCATGCAGCAAAAAGCGGTTCCTACCAGCTCTGTAAGGCAAGCTATTGACAAAGCCCGTGAACTTGCAACGCCTGATGACCTGATCTGTATTGCCGGTTCACTGTACCTGATCGGGGCGGCCAGGCAACTTCTTGTTGGAGAACTGATAACAGATGGATGATATGTTCAACTTCGGGGTTGATGACTCTTTCATCAGGGCAGAGCGCAACAAGGCCCGGTCCCTTCGTAAGACCCGCTGGTGGCAGCAGAAAACATCTTCCGGAACCTGTCATTACTGCGGCCGCCGGGTCGGCATCAAGAATCTTACCATGGACCATGTGATCCCCCTGTCCCGGGGAGGACGTTCAACCAAAGGCAATCTGGTCCCCTGCTGCAAAGAGTGCAATACAGCCAAACAGTCCGACCTTCCGCCTGAGCTTGAGGAATTATGACCCAACTTTTTGCGATCCATCATCAAAATTGTCTGAAACATTTTTTTTATTGCCTGAAAATATAATATTGCGGTCTCAGCTTTTGGCAGGTCACCTACAGGGGGCTAATTATCTAGGATATCATGAATATTTCCTGAAACTCCCTTCCCTGTGCACATCTTTACAGTACATTACTGTCTACCTCATTTTTACTTTGCAGTGAGTGTCGAATTTAATCACACTTTTTCGGCAAAAATATCAGGTCAAGTTTAACTACAGGTGAATACCCACCACTTTGCCAGAAACATTTATCTTTTCCCGCTTCCACCCTGTCCGGCCTGGGGATGGGTTTTGTCATATACTTTTGTCAGGTGGTCCATGTTGAGGTGAGTATATTTCTGGGTAGTCGAAAGACTCACATGGCCGAGCAATTCCTGCACGGTGCGCAAGTCCAAGCCCATCTCCAACAGGTGAGTAGCAAAGGAATGACGAAGAGCATGGGGCGTTACCCGCACTCCAATACCTGCCCGCTCACCATACCCGGCAACCAGACGTTCCACACTGCGGGACGAAAGCCTTGCACCGCGGCTGTTTAAAAATACAGCCTCCCGTTCAGGCTCATGCCCCCGCCTGATCCGGTCAACAGTAAGCGTATCGCGATCGGGAAACCACCTCTGCAGAGCCTCTGCTGCTGCACTGCCAAAGGGAATAATACGTTCTTTGCTGCCCTTCCCCTTTACCCTGACCATGCCGGTTGCAAAATCAATAGTATCCATGTTCCTGGAAACGACCTCGGAAACCCGCATGCCGGTTGAGTAGATCAACTCCATGACAGCTTGGTCCCGACGCTTGAAGCTGTCCTGGTCTCCGGGTTCCTCCAGCAGGCTGAAAACCTCATCTACAGTGAGAAATATCGGAATATGCCTGGCCAGTTTCGGACCTGCTACTCCGGATAGCGGATCACGGGAAACATGACCTTCTCGGGCAAGATACCTGAAAAACGTACGCAGAGCTGACATTTTTCTGGCCACAGATGCACTGGAATTAGCGCTGTACAGGAAAGAGAGATACGATTGAACATGGACACGGGAAATATTGGACGGATCGATATCTTCACCAATGCTACGAAAAAACTCCGCTACATCACGAGAGTAGCCGTCAACAGTGTGAGGTGAATATCCACGTTCAACTCGCAGCCAGTCAGCAAAATCTGATAAATGGGGGGTATTCATGAATCAGGTGTTGAAAGCCTATTGTATAATGTTTAGAATAAAAGATTAACCTGTAATAACTAAACTATTCTACCTTTGATCAGGCAGAATGCAACCGACGTTTTGCAGCATGACATAATGGCCAAAAAAACATTTGAAAGTGCTCTCAGCAAACTGGAACAGATCACAACAGAGATTGAGGAAGGTGAACTGGGTTTGGAGAAGAGCCTGAAAAAATTTGATGAAGGGGTTCACCTGGTGAATTTCTGCAGCGAAAAACTTGAAGAGGCACAAAGCCAGGTTGAGCTGTTGTTGAAAAAAAACGGCAGGCTTTCAACAGTCCCTTTTGCTGAAGATACTCATTCAGAAGAGAACCTGTAATACCTAACCCGGATAAACCGGAAAAGCACGAAATACGAATATCGAAATTCGAAACAGGTAAGCGCAGACTCCGAACTCAAAACAGAAATGATCAAATGTCAAAAACAAGAACAGTGCCGTGGCTTTTTGATTTTAAATTTTGACGTTTTTCTTTTTGCCTTTTTTGTTTCGTATTTCGATATTCGAGTTTCGAATCTATTTTCTGCCACAAAAAACACGAAAATAATATTAAGGTACTAAATCCTACACACTGAATATGTCGACAATGGTACAAATCTGAGCCGGCTGTTGTCGCCCGGCAGATCAAAGACCAAAGGATACTATAATGCTCATGACCAATATCCCTCAGGACAAAAAAACCAGCTTGCTGGACGCCATAGATTCTCCTGAAGACCTACGCAGCCTGGATCTTGAAGACCTGGAGAAACTTGCCCTGGAAATAAGGGAAGAGATCATCTCAACGGTATCAAAAACCGGGGGCCATCTGGCGCCCTGTCTCGGTGTTGTTGAACTTACCCTTGCCCTGCACTATGTCTTTCAAACGCCAAAAGATAAACTGGTCTGGGATGTAGGCCATCAGTGCTATGCCCATAAACTGATCACCGGCCGCAGGGACAAATTTCATACTTTGCGCCAGTATAAAGGAATAAGCGGCTTTCCCAAACGATCGGAGAGCGAATATGACGTGGTGGAAACCGGTCACAGTTCCACCTCGATTTCCTACAGCCTGGGCCTGGCAACGGCAAAAGACATTCGCAATGATGACGGCAAGGTAATTGCCATCATCGGTGACGGCTCCATGACTGCCGGGCTTGCCTTTGAGGGTTTGAATCAGGCCGGAGACCTGGACAAGGACTTGATTGTTATTTTAAATGACAACGAAATGTCCATCTCGCCCAATGTTGGCGCCATGTCCAGTTTTCTGAGCAGAAAACTTACATCAAAGTCCATCCGCCGCCTCAAGGATCACGTTGAAGATCGCTTGAAAGCGCTTTCCTCAGTGGGTGAAAATATCCTGAACGTACTGCGGAAATCCGAGGAAAGTCTGAAAGGATTTTTCACCCCGGGTATGTTTTTTGAGGTCCTTAAATTTGAATATATCGGCCCTATCCCCGGACACGAGCTTGAAGACTTGATTGAGACCCTGCAAAATGTCCGTGACTACAGCCACGGTCCGGTCCTGATCCACGTGATCACCACCAAGGGCAAGGGGTACAAACCTGCTGAAACAAATCCTGGTGATTATCACGGAGTCGGTCCCTTTGAGATTGCAACCGGTAAGCCCGTCCCCACATCCGGACCGGTTTCCTACACCTCGGTATTTGGCAAGACGATCTGTACCCTTGCCGAGTCTGACAAACGAGTGGCTGCTGTTACCGCGGCCATGCCTGCCGGCACCGGCCTGATTGATTTCAGCAAACAGTTTCCTGAGCGTTTCTTTGATGTGGGAATCGCCGAGCAGCATGCAGTCACCTTTGCCGCCGGCCTTGCCATGGAAGGTATGCGCCCGGTGATAGCCGTGTACTCCACCTTTATGCAGCGGGCCCTGGACCAGGTTATCCACGATGTATGCCTGCCTGACCTGCCGGTTACTTTTGCCCTGGACCGTGGCGGTGTTGTTGGTGATGACGGTCCTACCCATCATGGTGTCTTTGATCTTTCTTTCCTGCGCTTTATTCCAAACCTGACAGTCATGGCACCTAAGGACGAAAATGAGTTGCAGCACATGCTTTATACCTCTATCAACGGTGATGGTCCCTGCGCTATCAGATATCCCCGTGGAAGTGGTGAAAATATCGTCATGGATAACGAGTTCAAAACCTTGGCCATAGGATGCGGCGAACTGTTGCGCGAAGGAAAGGATGTCCTGCTCCTGCCTGTTGGCAACAGGGTCTACCCGGCCCTTGAGGCGGCAGCAGGCTTGGCCAAACTGGGTATCGATGCCGCAGTTATCAATCCCCGCTTTATCAAACCGTTGGATAATGAGCTGATTGGCAAGTGGGCACGAATCTGCGGCCGGGTGGTAACAATTGAAGACAACGTGAAAAAAGGCGGCTTTGGCAGTGCAGTCCTGCAGATGCTGCACGAACTGCACCTGATTCTTCCCTTCCGAAACCTGGGTTATGGCAATAAATTTATCGACCAGGCCCCGCAGGAAATATTGTGGAAGAATGCGGGCATTGATGCTGCAGGCATTATTCAGGGTGCGCTGGAAGTGATGAAACAGCAGGACAGCAGGGACAAGGGATAAGGGGCTAACCCGCATATTTCACAAGTCGAGGTGGCTGCAGATGCGCTGAGCACCATATCCCTGATTCTTTTCTTGCCATACTCATATTCAGATACATAAAAAAACAGCCATGCTTACACATGGCTGTTTTTTCGCTTGTCCCTTGTCCCTAACCCCTAACCTCATAATATTCCCGATACCAATCCACGAATTTTTTAATTCCCTCTTCAATAGTAGTCTGCGGTTTAAAATCTATTTCCCGGACCAAGGCATCGACATTGGCATAAGTGGCGGGCACGTCACCATTCTGCATGGGCAGGAAATTCTTTTTTGCTTTTTTGCCCAAACAGTCTTCCAGCACCTCAATGTAGCGCATCAGCTTTTCCTTGGCATTGTTGCCGATGTTATACACCCGCCAGGGACAGTAACTTGATGCAGGATCAGGAGTATTTCCACTCCAGTCCGGATTGGACCGGGGCAGATGATCAAGCAACCTTAAAACTCCTTCAACTATATCGTCGATATAGGTGAAATCACGTTCCATGTTACCATTGTTAAAAATATCTATTGGTCGATCTTCCAGCATAGCCTTTGTAAAGAGGAACAACGCCATATCCGGCCTGCCCCATGGGCCGTACACGGTAAAAAAACGCAGTCCCGTACAGGGCAAATTATACAAATGGCTGTAGCTGTGCGCCATCAACTCATTGGCCTTTTTGGATGCCGCGTACAGGGAAACCGGATGATCCACATTATCGTGCACGGAAAAAGGCATTGCGGTGTTTGCGCCGTAAACAGAGCTTGAAGAGGCATAGAGCAGATGCTTAACCTTTGTATGCCGGCATCCCTCCAGGATATTAACAAAACCGACCAGGTTGGTGTCCACATAGGAATGCGGATTGATAAGCGAATACCGAACCCCGGCCTGGGCAGCCAGATTAACCACAGCGTCAAACTGCTGCTCAACAAACAGCTTTTCCATCAAACTACGATCCGCCATATCGAAATCGGCATGGAAAAACCGTTCAAACTCAAGTAGATGAGCCAGTCGGTCCCGTTTCAGGTTGGGATCATAGTAGTCATTCAAATTATCCAAGCCGACTACGGTACGACCATTCTCAAGCAACCGTTTGGACAGATTATGCCCAATAAAACCAGCCGCCCCGGTAACGAGTATCTTCTGCATCAATTCTCCAAAGAGAAGTATTTCAGGTTCAAAAACTCACGGATAACTGCCTAATGCAGCAGACTGTATCCTAATCCCTTACCCCTAACCCCTCATCCCTGTCTTTCCTCAGTCATCAAAATCTCCCTCAGGTCCCTTATCCGAATCAAGGGTAGCAGCACGCTGACGGATCTTTTCCTCTGTCCAATCCTCCGACGACTGGGTACGTCCGGTCTTGGGGCCAAGGTCATAAGAACCTGCATCCAGGATCGCATCCACCCCGTAACGGGCAGTATCACCGGCATTAAAGACCTCAACCAGCAGGGTGTAGACAAAATCCTCAACCCGGCGGACCATACGATCCCGAATTTCTTTTGGCTGGCCCATTATCTTGTTTTCAAAGACAATGTTGAGTTTTTTAAAATTTCCGCCTGACCAACTCTGCTCATGTGCATAATCCTTCATGTCCTGCCAGAGTTTATCGCTCACACCCTGACCGGAAACCTTTATAAACTCTCCATCATTATCTAAGATAGCATTGCCGTAATCATTTACCTCAAGCCCCCATGAAATCATCTGCAGGGCTGTGGCCACATTGGCCTTGGTCGTCCTCGTACCTGAGGCAATAGCCCGCAGTCGATCCGAGTTATTGCCGGAAGTCCCATGCTGGGCGCCTGAGACACCGTAGTCGGCCAGGGCTTCGTGAATCTCTGTTGTCAGATCCACCTGGATACCCTGACTTGACGCCTCAATGCCGTGGGTTGTTCCGTTGTTCAGGGCAATCCAATCAGGAAAAATATCATGTGCATTGAGTCCCTGAGTAATAAAAAGGGCCTCGTCTGTGGTGGACAGGCCATGTTTTCCCTTGATCTCCCCGACCTCGGTTTCATAGCCTGCCCAGGAGGGTATATACCGATTCAGGTCAATACTGGCCAGCAGGTTATCGTCATCAGGCATGTGGGATGCATCAATAGCAATAGAGGTGATGCCTGCATCAAAAAGAGAAGGTATTTCCCTGCGGGCAAAGGGCAGATCATCTGTTGATTTAATCCCGTAATGATCGGCGTGAATAGCCACCGGCACCGTTATGGCCAACTCATTGCACAGTGCATCCACCTGCCGGGCCATGTTCCAATAATTTGTGGCACAGTAGGAGGTTGCACCGCCCTCAGACCTGGCAATCTCAATTATCAGACCGGCCCGGGCACGCTGGGCAGCCTGAAGAGCACCACGGATAATCAGATGGCTTCTACCGTTGGCCGCCATGGTCATAGCCTTACCCTTTGCCAGCATGGCCACATCAATCACCTTGCCGCTGACAATCAAGGCCCTGGAATTGGGGAACAGGGAACTGATGCTGGGTGGGCGGCCGATTTCAAGAGCCTTATCAAAATCTGTAGCGTACGACATAACTCCTCCTGTTCGCAGTTGGATCCATGGTTTTGGAAATAAAAGTTATCAATAGAGCCAATTAACCATAAAGTAGTCAACCACTCAAATGTTATTGCTGAAAAAAGAACGAAAACGCTTATTCCCCTTCCTGCGTGTCTCCATCTTCTCCTGAGTGTTTTTCCTTTTCAAAGCCAACAATAACTCTTCCGGCAAAAAAACGAACGGCGAAAATGCTTATCTCATACAAGACGATAAGTGGCCCAGCCATAAACAACTGATTTACCACATCGGGTGTAGGCGTGAGGATAGCTGCGATAACAAAGGCTAAAAGATAGGCATATTTTCTATTTTGGCTTAAAAAAGTTGCATTGATCACACCTATCTTGGCAAGAAAAACAAGGAAAACAGGTAGTTCAAAAACAACGCCAAAAGCAAGCAGCAACCGCAGGGCAAGCGAGAAATACTCACTGACCGCAGGCATGGGGTCCAGAAATTCACTGGAATAACCGATCAGGAAACGAAAAGCGGGTGGAAAAACTACATAATACCCAAAGGCAGCTCCGCCGACAAAACAGAGGGTGGAAACAAAGCTGAAGGGTAGCAGGGCCTTCTTTTCATGCTGGTACAACCCAGGAGCAACAAAACGCCATATCTGGTAAAAGATTACAGGGCTGGCAAAAAAAACTCCACAGACAAGGGCGAGCTTCAGATAAAAAAAAACCCCTCCTGGTAGGAGATAAAGATCAGAGTCTTATTTTCCGGCAATACCTTTACCAAGGGCCTGAAAAACCAGTCGGCAATGGGCCGGATAAAATAGTAGGCACCAGCAAAGCCTGCGGCAACGACAGCCAGGGATATCACCAGGCAGGAGCGCAGTTCAGTAAGATGCTCGATCAATGACTGTTTATCTAATGATTCAGATGTATTCACGTTTTTTACCTGTTTGCTCTATTTCCGGAGCAACATACCCCATCTGTATACTGATGTAAACCGGTTAGAGGAGTAAATATTCAACCACGAACAACCACTATCTTAACTGATCACGGGGTGCATAAATCTGTGTTTTCACGACATCGAAACTGTAAGCGATCAGAGGTGCCTCATATTCGGAGTCTACGCTTACCTGTGCAGTCGCGCCTGTTCGCTATAGCCCCCTCTATGCGGGCATGCACGACCGCGCAAAGATGGGGTGCCTCTGATCGCTTACCCACTATCAAATCTCGATTTCAGCAGCTCCTTCCATACCTTTGTCATGCAGCTCAGAAACTGATAGTGATTGACTTAACTGCTTGATAAGAGCTAATCTGTAAATGTACATTTTTAAATAAAAACAAAAAACCTGCCCAACTCTTAAAAGCTGACCATGCCCCGTATTCTTGTAGTAGACGACGAATTAAGTATGCGCGAATTTCTCAAGATTCTGCTTGAGAAAGACGGATATGACGTAACAGTTGCACCGGATGCACCCACCGCTCTTGAAACAGCCGAAAACGAGGACATTCAACTTGTCATAACCGATATCCGGATGCCGGGCATGAACGGTCTTGACCTGCTGGCTGAACTCAAACATCGAAACCCTGACCTGCCGGTGATCATGATCACTGCCTTTGCCTCACCTGATGATGCGGTAGAGGCCATGAAAAACGGTGCCTTTGATTACATCACCAAACCTTTTAATGTGGATGAGATTAAAGGGGTGATCAGGGCGGCAACAAAGCGCAAACCAACTGAAGTCAGCGAGACAGGAGAAAAATTTCCCGGAATCATCGGCCGTAGTCCGGAAATGATCAAGATCTTTGACTTAATCAGGCGCATTGGCCCCACACCGGCAAATGTTCTTATCTACGGTGAATCCGGAACCGGCAAGGAACTGGTAGCCAAGGCCATCCACCAATACTCTCGTGTTGCCGACAACCCCTTTGTGCCTATCACCTGCAGTGCAATACCCGAGAGCCTTCTTGAGAGTGAACTCTTTGGCCATGTAAAGGGATCCTTTACCGGGGCCATTGCGGATAAGGCAGGTCTTTTCCAGCAGGCGGACTCGGGCACCGCATTTCTTGACGAGATCGGCGAACTTACTCCAATCATCCAGACCAAACTTTTACGGGTTCTGCAGGAACGCGAGTTCATGCCCGTTGGCTCTGCAAAAACCAGGCAGGTTAACGTCCGGATCATTGCCGCCACCAACCGAAAGCTGGAAGATGAGATCATGGAGGGAAGATTCAGGGAAGATCTCTATTACCGGCTGGCTGTTGTACCCATCCGTGTACCGCCGCTCAGGGAACGAAAAGGTGATGTGCCATTGCTGGTGGATCATTTTCTGAAAAAATATTCCAGGCTGCTGGATAAAGAGGTTCAGACAATCTCCTCTTACGGTCTGGAGGTACTTATGGAGTATGATTTCCCCGGCAACGTACGGGAACTGGAAAATATCATCGAACGCGGCGTAGCCCTGGAGTCGTCCAATATCATCCTGCCGGAAAGCCTTATCCTGTCCCGTAAGGAAAAAAAATCCCCTGTTAAGGAAGCGCTGTTTGTGGCCGCAGAAGACGAGCAGGAACTGTTTGAGCGGGGCATGGACGACATCCTTGTCAAGTTGGAGACAAAGATGATCAACCACGCGCTGGAGAAGGCCGGCGGCTCAAAAATGAGGGCAGCGGAGTTGCTCAAGATCAGTTTCAGATCTCTGAGATACAAGACCAAGAAATATGAGATTGACTGAAAGACCAGAGAGCAGAACATGCTATCCGAGAGTACCGGGGACGATTTAGCCCGCATATTTCACAAGTCGAGGTGGCTGCAGATGCGCTGAGCACCTGAGCAAGCAGGTAAGCGAAGACTCCGATAGTTGCCTATGCTTGCACAGGTAGCGACAAAGCAGGTGCGGCTGCATCGGCTTGCCTTCGGTGAACACTTTGCAAATTTTCGCGAAGAGACAATCTCGAAATTACCACCAATAATTCCATATGTTATACTGCATGGAACAAAGTGTTCATGAAATATGCGGGTTAGGACGGATTTCCTATGACTGAGCGCAGATTCATCAAAGCACTGTCTCCGGTTCAGGATACCGAGGAACAACTTCGCCACCATATTCTCTGGCTGCTCATGATCAGGGTCATCCTGTTCACCCTGCTCATTGCCATCACTGCTTTTCTGCAGGCCAAAGGCCAGAATGTCATCCTTCCACCTCTATCCGTTACCCTGGCCTTTCTGTCTGTCGTCTTTATCTACTCCATCGGCTCTGTAGCCCTGCTACAGAATAAAACCCGCCGTATACGCCGTTTCGGGCTGATCCAGCTTTTGTCCGACACCATATTTGCAGCCGTTCTCGTATTTGGTACCGGCTGCAGCCAGTCCATCTTCACCTCCGTCTTTATTTTTCCTGTAATTGCAGGCGGCCTGATCCTGTACCGAATCGGCGGGCTCATCCCGGCAGCCGCTGCAACAATACTATTGGCCATTGTTCTCACCTGCGAATATCTGGGTTTTCTTCCCCCGTTTTACGCAGAGACCAATTATGTGCCCCTTACAAATTCTCTATCATTAACCAATATTTTTGCAGTCTACGGGGTGACCTTTTTTACCATGGCCCTGCTCAGCGGTATGCTGGCAGGAAAACTGCGCTCAACAGAAGAAGAACTTTCCAAAACCTCTTTACAATATGACCGGTTGAGCCAGCTCTACAAGCAGATTTTTGATGATATCAGCACCGGGATCATCACCATTGATGACGAAAATACTATAACATCCTATAATTCTGCCGCTGAAAGAATATCAGGTTTCCCTGGGAATGAAATAATTGGCCGATCTTTTGACACATTTTTTCCAGAAGTTGTTCTGACAGAGAAAGAGAAAGGTAGGCAGGTTGCAAACCTGAAGAGAGAAGACGGCAATATGATACGGGTTGGATATTCCTTTGCCCGTTTGAACCTTCCGGCTGATACGCTGCCGGATGAACCTGGATGCAGCAATTGTAAGGTAATCACCATGCAGGACATCAGCCAGGTAGAAAAAATGGAACAGCAGGTCAGGGATGCTGAAAAAATGGCGGCAATCGGCGAATTGAGTGCGGCAATTGCCCATGACTTTCGCAACCCGCTGGCAGCCATCTCCGGATCTGCTCAGCTCATGGCCATGGACATGGCTGGTCAGAGCAAAGCGGACAGCACCAACCAAAGCTTAAACGACATCATCTTAAGGGAGTCAAACCGGATGGCAAAGACCATCACTGATTTTCTCCAGTTTGCTCTCCCCACAGCAATTACCCCGGAGTGGTTTGACCTGGTACGCATGGTTGAGGAGACTGTAAATCAGCTTACCTGCAAAAATTCCAGGCACCAGGGGTGCAACATTGTCATTGAAATTCCGGATCAACTCTATTGCTGGGCAGACCGACAACAGCTGCAGACCATTGTGTCACACCTGTTGGAAAACAGCTGCATAGCCTCCAGTCAGACTCTGCTTCCGGTTGTCATCACGGCCCGTGAAGAGAAAAAACAGGAACAAAATGTCATCTGCATTCAGGTAGTAGATCAGGGAACTGGCATTACCAAAGAAATTCGGCAACATATTTTTACGCCTTTTTATTCCACTCGGGAAGACAGCACCGGCCTTGGTCTTTGCATTGTCAAACAGTTAATTGAGCACCATAATGGAGAGATCACTATCCTGGACCGAGAGGAGGGTACAGGTTGCGTGGTAGAGATATGCCTTCCCCTGCCCTCTTCTCCCAGAGGTTAGACAGCGCTAAGGGCCTGTTAAGAAATAAGTGTCACACCTATGCATCTCTGCTTCAGGTCATATTTGTACGATTTTCAATTACAAAATCCTCAACGTAGCCATGCTACGCCTCCGGTTTTGTGCAATCAAATC
>JAYEKB010000240.1:0-2852 GCA_034660835.1 Thermodesulfobacteriota bacterium | reverse complement strand
CTGGGACCCCATCATGCATAAATTCGGCAACATCTGGGGCGAGCAAGGGCTGAATACCAGCAGCCGGCTACCGGTCCTGCTGGACAGTATAAACATGGCACGCGATTTTATCCTGACCGGCTCCGGGTTCGGCACCTATGAAGTCGCCTTTCCCGCCTACCGCACCGTACCGGGAGAGATGATCTACTTTGATCACGCGCACAACGATTATATTGAACTGCTGGCCACCGGTGGCCTGATAGGTTTTCTGCTCGCCTGCTGGTTTACAGGGGCCGTCATTATCCATGTTGTTCAGATGGTACGCAGGCGGCGGGAACAGTATAATATTCTGCTGACTACAGCCTCTCTCACCGGTATTATCGGACTGCTGCTGCACTGTTTTGTCGACTTTCAGATGTACAATGGGGCCAATGCGCACTATTTTTTCTTCCTCTGCGGCCTGGCAATTGCTGCGGCTAACACCAGGCTGCAGTACAGAACCCGCCCCACTCTTCTTTCTTCGGCAAACCGCTGCCAGGGACCGTTGACAGCAGTGCTGGCCCTCATGGTCCTGGTGAGCGGATTGTGGTATAACAGTGCAGTCTTTCGCGCCCGGCGTACCTTTGCCCCTGTTCGAAACGTGTACCTGAACCGCAATATCCCCCAGGAACGACTGGAAACACTGTACCGCAGCACAGGCAAGGCAGCTGATCTTGATTTTCTTGAAGGTGATTACCGTTTTGGCATGGGAAGTATCTCCAGTTCACTTGGACTGAAGGAGCGCGCCGGAAAGGAATACCGGCAGGCCTCCACCCTTAACCCGCTGTCAGGCATGTTCATCCAGCGTCTTGGTCTGAACCTTGGTCCGGACCAAAAAGAAAAAGCCGAGGAACTGATGGCACTGGGCTGTGTGTATGAGCCGCTTATCCTGAACCGATATCTTACCTATGGTGACTGGCTTATAGCTTCAGGAGACCGGCAACAGGCCCTGACAATCATCAACCAGGCCCTGACCCGGCAGCCGCAATGGGCTTCCCGGTTGAACGGTTTCATATTTTTTAACCGACTGGACACAGAGGAAATCAGGGCCATGCTGCCCAGACATCCCCGAGCATGGTATGAAATCGGCCGGATCATGGAAAAGGAGGGTGAGAAAGGGGAGGCAGAGTACTACTACCTGCAGGGGCTGAAACTTCTCGATACACAGGAGCCGCGGCCTGAATATTTTTCCAGGCTGCATAGACTGTATCTTGGGCAAAAGGAGGATGGCAAGGCATTGGCAATACTGCGCAAGGGAATTGAACATCTTCCCGACAACCCTACCTTTCATAAACAGCTGGGCGACTATTACCGCAAACAGGGGATACTGTACCGGGCCATAGAAGAATACCGCCAGGCCCTGCTGCTCAATCCAAAGGATACCACCCTTAAACGACGCCTGGATGATCTGCAGAAAAAAGGGGGTGCACGAGCAGACATCCGGTAACTCCCCAACAACAGGTGGCTCATGTTTTCTGTAGGAGCCCAGTCCCCTGGGCGATATGTCGGTGGCTGGTAAAAATCGCCCAGGGGACTGGGCTCCTACAGAAAGACGAATACCTGGATGATCAGGATAGCCAAACAGCATCCCAATGGGGGTAATCGTTGAGACTATCTACAATCCCTGCCCGCAAGGGATTAGCAACTACGTACCTTGCAACATTTTTCATATCTTCGTCTCGACGCAAAGCATGGTCATGAAATCCTTTCTGCCATAAACGTTGACCAGTTCTTTTACTGGACAACGCCTTGACACTCCGTACTACGGATTCAAGCTCCCTGCTATAGCCAAGCTGCATGAGCCAATGTAAATGATCCGGCATAACAACAAAACACAGGGTTTCCGCATACCCTCGTTCTTCATGCTCCAACAACACTCTGATAAGAGTACGAGACACAAAGAAATCGGTAAAAAATGGCTGCCGCTCTCTGGTCACCGCGGTGATAACATAAATCTGTCCTGGTATTGAGACACGTCCTTTCCGCAGATTGGTACCATGTGGTTTTTGTTTATGCATGATTATTAGATTTTTCCAATCACGTAGGAGCCCAGTCCCCTGGGAGATTGGTTAAACATACCAACATGTTATCGCCCAGGGGACTGGGCTCCTACGATCCTGAAGTTCTCCTGCAAAAACGATAAGCCGAATGTTTACCAACCAACCTACCCAATCTTCACAAGGCCGCTCTCTTTAAGTTTTTTCACAAAATCCAAAAAATCCTTTACCAGTACTTTCGGATCAACGTCGTACATCTCAAATAAAGCATCCTGTGCTTCCTGCAGAGTTTTCCCATCATGGAGCAGTTGCCAGATATCACTGCCAACAGCATCAAGACCAAAATAGTTTTCACTTGTCATATCAAGCAGTACCATCTCGTCGTCAACTTCCTGGCTATACACCGTATCAGAAATTGTTATTTTTTGATTCAGGTCCATTTTGTATTTTTAGTTAAAATTTATTGTAACGATAATTCATGCTGCCTTTTGAAAACTCCCGGCAGACAACCAAACAATAAAGCTAGAGTTTATGAAAGCCTGTATATTGTTCCAATATGGCTCATAAAACAATAATAATCCCCTGTCATTCGGCTGCCAGTAGGATATACCATTGAGCATGGCAGTAACGATCTCTTTGTCTACCGGTTTATCGTTCCGGTTGTAGATACCAAAAATTCCACTCATTGCACTTTATTGCTGTGTGTACAGATTGCATCGTGCACTTCTGCCAGTCGTTCCAGATCCCACGGCACCTGCACACGAAAGACCCTGATCCGGTTCAGCATGGATGAGAGATACTGTAATCGCCGTGGTTTTAGAAAGGAAAACATATACA
>JAYEKB010000239.1:0-2857 GCA_034660835.1 Thermodesulfobacteriota bacterium | reverse complement strand
ACGATTTTCAATTACAAAATCCTCAACGTAGCCATGCTACGCCTCCGGTTTTGTGCAATCAAATCGTACAAATCTAACCCAAATCAGAGCGCCTAAATGCAACACTTATTTCTTAACAGGCCCTTAAAGCATTTCTCAAAATAATTTTCTATCGTTAATTATTTTTTGTCCTGTACCACGGACGCTGCCTGCTTAAAGACAAGGGCAGAGACCGCATGGTCCTTTTGGATATCACTGGTGGCTGTCACAATGTCAACTGAGTGCATTAAGGTAAGAATTTCCTGTTTCAGTTTCTCTGCAGAAACACCCTTGGTAGCCGCCATCATCCCGGAAAGCCAGTCAGCGGCATCCTTGACTTCGGTTGCCAGCCTGGCCGGGCTCATAATAAAAGTGTTGTAGTTGCTGCTTTCAATCATTGTTACAAGTTCAGGACCAAGATTCGCAGCCATATCGGCAGGCACTATCGCCTGGGATCGATCCCCGGCAACCAGTGCTTCCAGGCTCGATTTTCCATTTGCAATGTAGAGCATATTGTCGGTCAACACCATAGCCGGCTGGGTAGCTTCGCCAGGCAGAACGGACCAGAAATAGATGGTATGCCCGTTTACCTCCTGGCTCTGTTCGGCTGCAAAACCCCTCTCAGCGATCTTGCTCCGCACATTGTCCAGAACCTGTTGAGCAACCTTGTGATCCCGTATCTGCAGGAAAAAAATAGCTTTGGGCAAAGGAAACAGACCTGTGTTCACGATTTCATTCACCACTACACCGGACTGCGGTCCCACAGCAGCAACAATCTCATCCAGGGACAGCCCCAGTTCCTTTTGCACCCTGGCCTCTGCCTGCTTGTACTGTTTCTCATCGGTTGCAGACAGCAGTCCCTTGACAAACTCCTTGTCAAGGGTGGATGCCCAGTAATAGACAAGCGTTTGGGGGGTGAGCAGATCAAGTGATAGGTTTTCTTTTGAAATCGACTGGTACTGGTGCCTGATCAATTCGTTTAAGGATGCAAAATCATACTCCATCCGGGTTGTAATATTCAGTTCTCCCTGTTGATCAACAATAACCGAGCCTGCACCCTTAAATCCCTGCAGAAAATTGGCCGCGTCCCTGGCCTTCTGTTCTTCTGAGGCGGCAAAGAGGGTACGAATTTGGGCAATATTGACATAGGTGTGTGCATATTCCCGGCCTTCAGCTGACCCGGACCAGAATTTTTTAGCTGCTGCAAAGAAAGCAGACTCCTGCAAACCACCCCCTGCCTGCTTTTGTTTGATTGCCTGGGCAATACTGTCCGGCGCATAGGCCAGAACAAGTACACTGCCATCGGCATAGCCGTAAATCACCTCATTTTCATCGAGCTGAATACGGGTCAAATTAAGCCCTTCCACAGTTTCTTTAGTGACGCTCTTACTCATCACCAACCGGGCAAAGCTGTCTAAAGGTCCGGATACGGATGAAGTGCCGAAGACCAGCAGGGAATGTTGCACTTCCTGTTCAGGTTCTGTCCGCAAACGGGCCGGATCAGGGGAGAGCACTGCCAGCACGGCATCATCGCCAAAGACCTGACGAAAGGCGGGATTGGTCATCACTCCGGCCAACCCGTCGTACATCTCATCATAACTGTCGATGTCCTCGGGAGCAGCACCGAGCTCGGTCATAATCCCGTGCACTGTAGGCTTGGCCAGAAACCTGCCCAGGCTCGATGCCGGAAAGCTGTCGGTTAATCCTTTTAAATCAATCAAGCTGACCGTAGCCAAAGTCTCAACCGGCAGGTAATCGGCATAATATTCACTCTCGACCGGGCTTGTTGAACGACTGAAATACAATACCGCTCCGGCTGCACCGGCAAACAAAAGAACAAGAATAAGGATTTTTTTCATCTTTCAGGCTCCTGAAAATATATGGTAGGAAATACAAATTGACAATTCGGGAAAATCATGATGGTGATAGCCAGGGACTTCACGTAGTTACATCATCAATTTAAGCATGTGCTCAGGTAGGAATTTAGGTTTACTTTCCATATCATCCTTGTAATATCACAATAAGGAGAAAATGAAAGCCGGGAATGGATAAAAGGGACAATTTCCTCTTTCATATTGATTATCATGTTGAAGACATATGGATAGAAAGAATATAATCGTCATCTGGTTGTTTGGCAGTATCGTATTAATGCTGGTAACATCCTGCGTTTCCTTGCTGATATGGAATTTTACATATCAACCTGAGCCAAACATCGGCTGGAAACCAATCGATCATATTTTCGGTATGATATACCTTGTTCCGATTGGCTGGCTTTTATCATTTACGATGCTTTTTGGCTGGGCAAATATCTGTTTCATGTGCATAAGTGTTTATCTTAAAATGCCCTACATCCTCATAGGTTCTGCAATCGCTACACTATTAACAGGGGCATTCTGGCCCATAACTTATATTACAATGCAGAACCTTTAAACAGAAGCCAACGTTTCTGCTTCACCCGGAATGCGAAAAAGTCTGTGCCAGGGATAGCAGGTCGCTCTGTAATCCTCTGCACGAATTTGCAGTGATTCATCCCTTCGCTTCAATCATAACCAATCATAGGGTTTGAAACTCAACAAAATTGCATACCTCATACTTGTAAGTGGATACGGGTGCCGTAGATTTGCGCAAGCGCCCCTGGCAGCCATAGCCCCTCTATGCAGGTAGGGGCGATCGGGTAAATATCCGGTGCCCGTAGTCACTCACCTTCAATCTCTTCAATTCTGCCCTGAGCCTGTTCCCATTTTTCATACCGGCGTTCCAGCCGACGCTGAAGTTCACTGTACTCTTTACTGGTTTTCGACCCGGACCTGTATGCGGACCAGCGGCTCTGGTCGAAAAC
>JAYEKB010000238.1:7314-12077 GCA_034660835.1 Thermodesulfobacteriota bacterium | reverse complement strand
AACGTTTGAGTGTTTGAGCGTTTGAGTGCGTTATTCCATCATGTGTACCCGCTCGCAGTCCGGGCAGATCCATGTCGGGCCGTTTGAGATACCCCATTTATTTTCAGCAAAACATTCCGGGCAGATTTCAAAGCCGCAGGTACAGCTCCAGCAGAAGGGCTTACTTTCTTTGCAGCAGTGGCAGGTGTAGCCTTTTTTCCGGCGCCTGCGGCCCGGTTTTTTCTTGGTTTGAGTCATACTATCACTCTGATTTCAGTTCACCGGCCAGCCAGTCAAGATAGAGCCTGTTGCACAACAGTACAGGAGTGGCCAGAATTTCCGGAGTATCATAGGGATGATGGTCAAGGATAAACTTTTCAAGTTGCGGGTAGAGTTTAACAGAGGATTTCATGACAAGTTTTAATTCATCATCCTGCTCAATAGCACCCTGCCAGTGGTATAATGAACTACAGGGGGTGATCTGAACACAGGCAGCCAGTCGTTTTGCAAGCACGAGCCGGGCAAGTTTATCCGCATCTTTCTGAACTGCAACCGTGGTTATTACCTGAATACATTCCGTCATAACATCACCAGTAAATCACATTTTAGCTGCAGATAAGAGAAGTATCTGTCTGGACCTTTTTTTCATTTTAGAATACCTTATCATTTTCCACAAAAAAAACATTTTTTGTTTCCGTTTCAGCTTCAACTCAGGTGAAACCATGCTCCTTACCGTTGATGTCGGCAACTCACATACTGTAAGCGGTGTTTTTTACGACCAGACCCTTATCCAGCAGTGGCGCTTAAAATCCGACCGGGACAGAACTGCCGATGAGCTTGCCATCCGTTATCACTCGCTCTTTCAGATGGAAGGAATTAATAAAGATGAAATTACCGGCTTTATCATCGGGTCAGTGGTACCAACCCTGGAAACAAGCTGGCTCAATTTTGCCGCAAAACACTTCACGAGCTGTACCTCGCCGCCCATAGCCGTCTCCCATCAAACTGATACCGGTATAACCGTGCTTACTGAAAATCCGGCTGAAGTCGGCCCGGATAGAATTATTAATGCCGTAGCTGCCTGGCAGCGCTATAAAACCGCGCTGCTGGTTATTGATTTCGGCACGGCAATCACCTTTGACTGCGTGAGCAGCAAGGGTGAATACCTTGGCGGCACCATTCATCCCGGTATCGGCATCTCCCTGGATGCTTTAGCGGACAGGACTGCAAAACTGCCTCGCATTGATATTAATACGACACCTGAATCCGTAATCGGCAACACGACCGTTTCCGCCATTCGCTCCGGCATATTGCATGGATTCGGCGGCATGATCGACAGGATGGTTTTACTTTTGAGCGGGGAAATGGTTTCTGCAGGAGAAAAGATCAACATCATAGCAACCGGCGGCATGGC
Organism: Thermodesulfobacteriota bacterium; assembly: GCA_034660835.1. GTDB lineage: Bacteria > Desulfobacterota > Desulfobulbia > Desulfobulbales > Desulfobulbaceae > Desulfobulbus_C. The sequence goes on along the minus strand of JAYEKB010000238.1, from coordinate 10,684 downwards.
CGGCCTGGTTGCTCCCTTCAGTTCCTCTCTTAACACCATTGACCCACTGCTGACCCTGACCGGTCTGCGGCTTATCTATGAACGGAACCGAAAATGACATTGGCTGCGCCTATTCTCCCCCCGCGTTTAAAAGCGGGTGATACAATCGGTGTCTTTCATCCGGCCGGCCCGATAGAAGATCTTGCTGCATTTGAATCCGGCCTGCATATTCTTCGGAAAATTGGCCTGCAGGTTCGTCATCATCGTCCGGATGACAGTGGTCCCGACTACCTTGCTGCGTGTGATAAGGAACGTGTACGGGAACTGCATACACTCTGGGCCGATGATGAAGTGAAAGCTCTGATTACAGCCCGTGGAGGTTATGGTTGTCTACGTATAATTACTAATCTGGACCAGGATTTTTTACGCTCTCACCCAAAATTGCTGATCGGGTTCAGCGATCTCACCGTATTGCTTAATGGAATTTTTACAAAAACCGGGCTGATTACTCTGCACGGCCCGGGGGTCACTTCCCTGCCCCGCATTGAAAACGTGTCTCTGGATCATTTCAGGGAGCAGCTTGCAGGAAAATTTCGCAGTTATACAAATATATCCGGACTGGAAATTCTTCGGCCCACTATGGGACAGGGGCACTTGATAGGCGGCAACCTGACCACCCTTGCCCATTTGATCGGTACCCCATGGCAGCCTCAGTTTGCCGGCAATATCCTGTTTCTTGAAGACACTGCCGAGCCTGCATACAAACTGGACCGGATGCTTACCCACCTTTCCTGCTGCGGTCTCCTCGACAACCTGTCCGGCCTGATCCTCGGTGTTTTTGATCCCGGTCATGACGACAGCCTGGAGATGATTCGTTTAAGTGAGCAGATCTGGAACCGGGTGCTGGAACTGACCAGATCCAGCAGTTATCCAATCTGGGGCGGATTTCCAGCAGGCCACCAGAGGGATAATTACCCCCTGCCCATCGGCATGGAAGCGGTTATGGACAGTACAACCGGAACACTGGAGTTCCTTCCGCAGAATTGTCTTCGTGCAAACGGCGCTTGAACTCAAAAGTTCAGTTGACCCAGCGATTACCCCTGTTTTTTCAATCTTCCAATTGTTCCATTATCCAGTCAACAGCTGCATTTAGATCTTCCGCAACCATGGCAGGTTGGCTCTCCTGTTGCGGGCCGATATACTGTTGATCGCCCCGGCCATAGCCGGTAAGGACCAGGATAGATGTTGCACCTGCTGCTGCTCCGCATTTAAGGTCCGACCAGCGGTCTCCCACCATATATGATCGTGTTAAATCCAGGTTCAGATCTGCTGCAGCCTGCTCGAGCAAGCCAATTTTCGGTTTACGGCAGCTACAGGCTTTTCGGTACTTTTCCTCTTTGGCTTCCGGATGATGGGGACAGATGTAGAGACCGTCAATGTGGGCACCCTCTGCGGCCAATTGCTGCTCCATTTTTTGATTCACTTCATCAAGCAGAGAAGCCGGAAAATAACCACGGGCAAGACCCGACTGGTTGGAAACAACCACCACCGGAATTCTTTGTTCATTAAGTTTACGGATAGCCCTGCCCACACCCGGCAAAAGAACAAATCTGCTGATATGGTTGATATAACCCATCTGTTCATTGATGGTGCCGTCACGGTCGAGGAATACTGCGGTTTGTTTTGTTGTCATGTTGGAAGAAAACATTTTTTCACTGCAGAAGGCACGGAGAACAAAGGGTTGAAAGCAAAAAACCTCTGTGTTGGCAAATATCCTTACTTGTAGTTGTTCCTATTTATTTATTATTTAAATTGTGTTAAATTAGTTGGTTCGACCTGGAAAATTTAGGTATGTCTTGGAAAATTGACCTAAATTATCCCGGCCATCAGTCAAGCTAATTGAATAAGAGTGGTGTAATAAAAGGCACTATGGAAATATTGACTGCTTCAAATGCACCAATATCAAAGGCCTTTCTTTGGGGACGGGAAATGCCTCGTTGATCAGCAGTTATATTCATCAAATATTTTCCAGCATCAATAGCCGGGCTCCCTGGATTAAGGGCATGTGTTCTTGTGGAGCCACCATTATCTTGCAATGGACCTAATTGCGGATCGATATTTTTTAGATCTGTCTGCAAAGCAGTTAACCCGCATGTATTGTCGCTATCGAGGTTGTGTCCTTGCGAGGCAATATCGACTGTAGGATGACAGTTACCTCCTACATTACCAGATACGATAGTATTGACCATGGAAACGGTTCCATCATTGCTGATACCACCACCCCCTCCGGATGCAAAATTGTCAGCGATTGTACATTGAACTATTTGAAGCTGTTGCCAATTCTGCATAGCACCTCCAAAAAGAAAATCCTCTCCGAGAGCCGAATTGTCACTTAACGTCGTATTTATTAAATTCCCTGATCCGTAATTCATGATTCCACCGCCACCCCGGCTATAATTACCATTTATTGTGCTTGAAGAAACTTGCAGGGTGCTATGGCTGTCATTTAAAATACCGCCTCCTTCATTTGCGTGATTATTGTATATCGTACTGTCTTTAATGGAGCATATTCCTTTGTTTAAAAGCCCACCACCGGCATCGTCGATCGATGCTCCAGAAACATTGTTATGAGACAGAACAACATTGTTGAGAAATAAAGACGCCCGATTTCTTATACCTCCTCCCCCTTTCTGGTCATAGGCAAGCCCGGCAGGCAGGTTACCATTGAGAATCGTAACCCCTGATAGAAAAACTGTTGTATCTCGCCCCTGAATATCTAACACCCGATCAAGTCCAGCCGCATCAATAAACGTCTTGTCCGGTCCGGCACCAATAATTTGTAAGGAATCCGTAATATCCAGATCTCCGGTGGCAGCTTGATCTTCACCAAGACCTGATAAACTCAGCTTATAGGTACCAGACCCAAGAATAATTATATCCTCTCCAGGTAAAGCATTTGTTTCTTCTATTGCAGCACGAAGGGTACAAAAGGGCAAAACTGCAGGAATAATAATGATTAGATAAGCTACGCAGAGACCATTTCCGGGATCTAAATCGTTGACATCATAACCTGAGTTGACTGTAAATGTTGCACCAATAGATGCAGTGGGAATCAGTATGCTTATAAGGATAACACCAGTGAGCACATAACTATATAACTTATGGAAATATCCAATGAATACCGGGGACTTCATAAACAAGGTACCAACTCGAGGCTGCAAACTGGTTCACTTATTATCATACCTGTATTTTCCCTTATCAAGGCAGAATTCATTTAACTGGAGCCGTTGGATAATAGAATACTCAAAAAAGGTAACGTCTTGCTTGGCTGATGAATAGAAACATCCGGTACATAGTGTTTGATAAAATCTATATATTTTGAGGTACGGGT
>JAYEKB010000238.1:0-7214 GCA_034660835.1 Thermodesulfobacteriota bacterium | reverse complement strand
TACGTCATTGGCTGCCAACCCGTAAACACAATGAGCTGCGGTCAAAATCCAAGTGTCGTCAATAAGCACTCCACTACAGTATTGGGCTTGATACATGTTTGGTTCACGGGAACGAAGTAATGCGGCAACCCATGGCCAATCTCCTGATTTTGATTCAATACCACCAAGTATCTTGCCTGAGTACTGGGTACTATCGGAAGACATGGAAGTATGTTCAGTCGCAAGAACAGGATGGCTGAAGAAAATCAGTGCCGGGAGCAGTAAGCGTATTGTGTTCATGAGCATCTTTTTTATGTCCTTTCAAGTGAGGTAATGTGGAAGATTTCAGAGATATTCTTCGATAATTTGTTACCCTTTTGCATAATTGGCATCATCCAATTATTCAAGCAATTCTTCTTGATTTTTCAGATCGAGTTTGAGTTACTCTACCTTATTTGTTCAAACACTTAAGTGCAGCTTCGGCCACCTCATCCACGTTTATCTGCTCCATGCACTGGAAGTGTTCTTTCGGGCAATGGGTTTTCATGCAGGGACTGCAGTCCAGGGGCTTGCGGATAATGGTTGCCTTGTCACTGTAGGGACCGGTCGCAATATGATCGGTTGAACCGAAAATGGCAACCAGGGGAGTACGTAAGGCCGCTGCCACATGCATGAGCCCGGAATCATTGGTTACAAAGGTATGACAGCGATCAATCAGCGCCAGGGCAAGTGCAAGACTGGTTTTGCCGGTAAGATCCAGCACCCGTTCCCCGGCAGCTTCTGAAATCTCAGCTGCCGCCTCCTGGTCCGCCTCTGTCCCGAAGATCAGGATCAACCCATCTGTTGCTGTTGCCAGTTGACGGCCAAGTTCTCCATATTTTTGTACCGGCCAGCGTTTGGCTGGTCCGTAGGCAGCGCCGGGATTGAGTCCGATGATCGGCACATCCCTACCCTGTACGGCCTTCTCCAGAAGATCCTCTGCCTCCTGGATTGCAGATGGCTTAAGAAAGAGTTCCAGCGAGTCTGGTCCCGGTTGCAGTCCCAGCCCGCGCAGCATCTCCTGGTAATAATGGACCTGATGTTTGCTGCCGATGTCCGGATGCTTACGGACGCCATGGGTAAGAAGGATCCTTCTGCCGTCCGTTGTATAGCCTGCCCGGCTCGGTATGCGGGCCAGAGTGGTAATCAAGGCGGCCTCAAAGGCGTTCTGCAGCAAAATGGTCAGGTCAAAATGTTCTGCCCGCAGCTCAGCAACAAGCCGAATCTTACCCCGGAGCCCCTGATGCCTTCCATTTTTATGATATAAAAATATATGATCAATATGCGGGCAGGCAGCAAACACATCTGCTACCCATGGCAGGGCCAGCAGGGTTATGTCACTATCCGGAAAATTCTGCCGGATTGTCCGGATCGCCGGCGTGGTCATAATCGCATCTCCGATCCAGTTGGTGGAACGGATCAGGATTTTGCCCGGGCTTTTGGGTAGAATCTTCATTACATCGTTTGAACGCTTGATCGTTTAATTTTTATCTCTGCTCTGCCAGCAGGTTGGTCAGGTTTTCTGCAGCAAAGGTGATGGAAGAATCCTGGCTCAGGGCTATCTGGTAGTTTTCGATGGCCTCAGCATTACGGCCAAGACGTTGCAGGTTGATGGCCAGGTTGGCATAGTCAATGGCAGATACCGGGTTGAGTTCGATTGCCCGCTGGAAATGGTGCACGGCACGATCAAATCGTTCCGCCTTAAAGTGGCAGACCCCCAGGATGTTATGAATGTCCGGTCGCTCCTCATCACACTCCAGTCCTTTTTCAAGGACGGGCACAGCCTCTTCAAATCGCTCCAGATCGCGTAGACAACTGCCGAGGTAAGAATAAATATAAGGCTTGTCCTCGTCATTGGGTTCCAGGGTCAGGGCACGCTGAAAACAATTATGCGCCGGTTCAACAAGTCCCTGGTCGTACAGGTTGCGGCCACGATAAAATTCCAGGTAATAGGCATCCGGAAAATCCTGCTGCATGGCAGACAATTTCTCTTCAAGAGCGGCCGGCTCCAGCAACTCTGCGGCAAGCTTGGCTGCAAACAGGGGGGCATCGCCGGAATCAGCCCGTTCACGAAAATGACCACCGGGAATAATGGTATAGGCTGCCGGGATCTGCAATTTCGGGTGCATAGTATCAACGACCAGCACCTCCATATCGATCTTCTGCAATGCATCCAGGCAATTTTTGAGTTCCTGCAGCATATCTTCGTCACAGAGATCCTTCATCTGATCGATGCCAATGTTTTTTTCTGGATGCACAACATAATCGATGTCAGCAAGTTCGAGGGGCTTGGGCAGGCCGGAAGCCACATAGTTGGAGCCTGACTCAAAATCACCTGCCAACTGGGCGACCTCGGTCAAGGCACGAATCAGCGCCTTATCTGCGCCCGGTGTGGTACCGGCAGTGTAGACCAGCTCGCTCGTATCGGGAAAAGTGGACGGATCCCAGCCCATTGCGCCGATGGTCGGAATACCGGTATCAAGTGAAAAATCATTGACATACAGCTTAATACCGTTACGTTCAAATTTATCAATCAACTCCCGGGCAACAGGATCAGTGACCGAGGAGAGATCAATGGCCGGTGTACGAATTCTCTCCCTGGTAATAACAGCGCAGACATGCCGTTCCACCACTTCGCTGATACCCTGCAAAATGGCCTCCTCAATGGTGTTACCGGCACAGGGACCATTAAACTCATTTATCGCATAAAACCAGGAAAACGGCACCAGCACGTCCTCATCACGGGTGAGATTCCTGGCCCAGGTCCAGCGCATGGGCAGACCGGCCAGCAGCCGCTGCAACTGCTCAGGGGTACAGGTAGTATCATGCACGGATTGCAGCAGGGTGGCTACCGGCAGTACCGGATAACCAGCCTTTAACATAGTCGGATAGTCACCGATAAGAAAATTGTCCGCATTTTTCAGAAAGGAAAAAAAACTGAACCGCTCGCCAAGCTCCATGCAGGCACTTGCCTTTGACTGTTCGGGAGTGGAACCTTTACCCATCTGCTTCTTGGTGCCGATGATCTCCCGGGCATCCTTGCCGCAGACACTGAAGTATACAGGGATATCAAGCCTGCCGGTGTCAATGCGCTGCACCTCTTTTAAAATATCAAGACCGGTGGCTTTCAATTTTTTTCGGAAACGTTCAACGGTTTCCACGGGACTACAGGCTTTATCCTGGTCATATGTATACTGTTTCGGACAGCTCTGCAGCCGAATGGTCTTTTTTTGCATGCTTTTTTTGGGGAGTATGGGTGTTTTAAGAAAAAAAGGTTACGAAATCTTTATCAGAGAACAGCTGCTCTATCCTGGCACTCCAGGACAAACCATGCGGCCGTAAAATGCATGTTCGCTCCGTTTCACCGGCGGTTTGCAGTTCTATATCCAGTCGATCAGCAGGTTGCAGGCTGCCAAGCCGATCCGGCCATTCTATAATGGTCAGGCCCGGGCCGCCAACATAGTCAATCAATCCCGCCCCTTCAACATCCTCCTCGCCGGACAGGCGATAAAAATCCATATGATAGAGGGGAATACGACCGGGGTACTCATGCATCAAAGCAAATGACGGGCTGGTGATATACTGTCCCGCCGGCACATTAAGACCAACGGCAATGGCCTGGGTCAAAGTCGTTTTGCCTGCACCAAGATCTCCGTGCAGGAGAATAATATCACCGTTACGGGCAATCTTGCCTAATCGATATCCGATCTGTTCTGTCGCCTGGGTATCCTTGAGGAAAAGGGTAAACTGTTCCATTATATAGTGGACCAATTGTTATTTGGATGGTTCAACCCACCAGCTGAACAGCAACTGGTAGGGATTATAGTACAGCGGCAGGGTTTTCGGCATGTTGAACTGTGCGTTGTAGGCAAGACGGTGAGAGGCAAGATACCAGTTGGGAACGACATAATAGCCGTACCAGAGTACCCGGTCCAGGGCCTTACATGCAGCGGTCAAATCATCCTGGGTGTCAGCATAGACGATGGACTCTACCAGGCTGTCCACCACCGGGGAGTTGATACCGGCCAGGTTTCTGGATCCTTTGCGGGAGGCCGAGGTAGATGACCAGAAATCACGCTGCTCATTGCCCGGCGACTGGGACTGGCCATAGACGTTGACCACCATATCAAAATCAAAATTCTTCACCCGGTCGCTGTACAGAGCGGGATCAATGGTCCGATAATCAGCCTTGATGCCCAGCTTAGCCAGGTTTTTTACATACGGGGCCATTACCCGCTCAAAGGAGGGGCTTACAAGCAAAATTTCAAACGTAAACGGGGTGCCGTTGTCAGATGTTAACACACCGTTTTTCACCTGCCACCCCTGCTCGGAAAGCAACTTTTTAGCTAACCTGAGATTAGTGCGCAGACTGCCCGGCGGTGTAGTGGCCGAGGGTGTAATAGGAGTTGAGAATACCTCGGGCGGCAGTTGATCTTTAAAGGGTGCAAGAAGTTCCAGTTCAGCCGACCCGGGCAATCCGGTTGCTGCAAGATCTGAGTTGCTGAAATAAGAATTGGAACGGGTGTACTGGTCAAAGAACAGGGTTGTGTTGGTCCACTCAAAGTCCAGGGCAAGGCCCAAAGCCTGGCGCACTTGTGGGTTTTGAAACAGTGCACGACGGGTATTAAAAACAAATCCCTGCATGCCGGCATTATTTTTATGGGGAAACCGTTTTTTGATTAACTCACCGCTCTCAAAACGACGACCTGTGAGGTCACGCTGCCACTGCTTGGCAATATTGACCACCATGAAATCAAATTCACCGGCTTTAAAGGCCTCGACGCTGACGATCTGGTCCTTAAAATATTTAACGGTAATGGTGTCGAAATTAAACATTCCCCTGCGAGCAGGATGTTCGGCGGCCCAATAATCGGGATTGCGTTCATAGATAACTGATTTTCCGTGATTAAACTCTTTGATTATATAGGGGCCCGAGCCAATAGGAGGCATCATGGTATCGGTCTCTCCGGACGGATCGAAACCATGCTGCTCATAAAAGGTTTTGTTCAGCACCGGCAGCTGGGCTGCGATCATGTGCAATTCACGGTTTGGTTTGTCAAAGAGAAAACGGATCCTTTGTTGATCCAATATCTCGGCCCCGGTGATATTCTGCAGATAAATCTGGTAAAAGGGATGCGCCTTATCGCTTTTTAAAATATCCAGGGAATATTGTACATCATGGACAGTTACCGGCGTACCATCGGAAAATCCGGCATTTTCATCAATGGTAAAGGTAACGGATTTTTTGTCTGCTGCCAGGGCGATATCTTTTGCAATCAGGCCATAGGCAGCAAAAGGCTCATCCAGGCTGCCCACTGCCAGGGTTTCAAAAATAAAAGAATCCAGTCCGAACGGGGCGCTCCCTTTAAGGGTAAAAGGATTCATCTTGTCAAAACCGCCAAGATCGTGCAGGATCAGAGATCCGCCTTTGACCGCCTCAGGTGTTGTATAGTCAAACCGGCTGAACCCCTTCTGGTATTTCAATTTACCGTCAATGGAAACACCATGGGCTGCAAAAAGGTTGCAGGGAAAGAGCGCCAGTAAAAGGACAATAAGAAAAGTCTTGAATATCTGCATAAACCTTTATTGAAATAATTGATTGTAGAATTTTATTTAGGCTATAATCATAATCGAAATGAGTCGGCTGAACAAGTTCTGACGACATCCGGCAAAAAAGAGGGTTGCAAACCCGTAAACGACACTCCCCAACATACCAGAACTGCAATGAGTTCAACAAAAGAATGGAAAAGCCTCAGGGCGACCTGGCTGATCCTTATTATTGCCCTTGTCATTCGCCTGATCGTCAGCGGCCAGTTTCTGCTGGTTCCGGATGAGGCTAATTACTGGCAGTGGAGCCGTTATCTGGATATCGGCTATTACGATCATCCACCTATGATCGCCTGGACCATATGGCTTGCAACAACGCTTTTTGGCCAGAATGAGTTTGCTGTCCGTCTGCCAACGGTCCTGGGCATAACAGTTGCTTCCGCCTATATCTGCCTGCTGTCAGCCCGCTGGTTTTCCTGGCGCTGCGCCTTTCATGTGGCTCTGGTCAGTCAGGTGATTCTGCTGTTAAACGGCTCCGCCCTGATCGCCACTCCGGACGGCCTGCTTCTGCCCTGCTGGGCTGCGGCCTGTTATCATGCTGCCCTGGCCCTCGAACGGGACCGACTTACCCCGTGGCTGCTCACCGGCATCTGGTTCGGCCTTGGCCTGCTCTCCAAGTATACCATGCTGCTCTTTTTACCTTCGCTTTTTTTCTGTATGCTCTTTACCCCAATCTATCGAGCCAGGTTGTTTTCCTATAAACCTTGGTTTGGATTGATTATCGGTTGTATTGTCTTCATACCGGTCCTGGTCTGGAATTCACGCCATAACTGGGTTACCTTCCGCCATGTTCTGTTCCAGGGCGGTGTGGATAACTCCACCTTTTTTACCCTTCGTTATATTGGTGATTTTTTTGGGAGCCAGGCAGCCCTGCTTTCACCTGTGATCTTTCTGTTTCTTCTTGCCGGCTGGATTAACGGCTGGTCAAGTAAACGGTTGCGTCCGGGTGATGGACCTTTTTTGATCTGGATGTCCCTGACAAGCTTTGTTGTCTTTACCCTGCTTGCCTTTCACGTACGAATTTACGGCAACTGGCCCGCACCAGCATACCTGACCGGATTGATCCTGATTGCAGCGCTGTACAGTCCCGGTCAGGGCGGGAGACCAGCCCTGCATCACAGGTGGTGGAAATTCGGCATCGGGTTCGCCTTTATCGTGTCTGCAGCTATTATTATCCAACTTTTGTATCCTGTGCTGCCGCTTAAAGTGGATCTTGATCGAACAGCAAGGGAAACCGTAGGCTGGGACCAGCTTGGAATTACGGTTGATAACGTGGTCAGGGAAATGGAGCAGCCTGAAAATACTTTTGTTTTCGGCCTGCGCTACCAATTTGCCAGTGAGTTAGCCTTTTACATGCCGGGACAACCGTTCACGGTTTCTATTAACCGCTGGTCCAGGCCCAATGTGTATGACTTCTGGTTTGATGATGAGATGTTTGTTGGTCAAGATGCTGTCGGCCTCATTGAAGACAAAGATATTACTATCCTGCTCTCCCGTATCTTTGACCGGGTTGATCCGGCCGAAGAGATCCCCATTTACCGCGAATCCCCCTGGTTTGGCAGGGAACTGGTACACACCCTGTACCTGGC
>JAYEKB010000237.1:0-12141 GCA_034660835.1 Thermodesulfobacteriota bacterium | reverse complement strand
CGATTTTCAATTACAAAATCCTCAACGTAGCCATGCTACGCCTCCGGTTTTGTGCAATCAAATCGTACAAATCTAACCCAAATCAGAGCGCCTAAATGCAACACTTATTTCTTAACAGGCCCTAAGTGAAAGTCATTCCCTGTCTGTCTACTGCAAACCCGCTGAAGCTGCTGCGGGCGTTATTTAAGCAATTAGTAATTGCTCAGGTAATTTTTCAGCTCCCAATCCGTTACTGCGGTACGGTAGTCATCCCACTCTTTTTCCTTACCCTTGACAAATTTCTTAAAAATATGTTCGCCAAGAGCCTCTTTGGCAATGGGATTTGCCTTGAGAATATCAATGGCCTCTTTCAAGTTGGCAGGCAGGCTATCGATGCCGGCGGCTTCCTTCTCGGCAGCAGTCATGGAGAAGATATCCTGGTCAACGGAATCCGGTGCCTCAAGGTTGTTTTTCAGACCGTCAAGACCTGAGGCCAGCATCATGGCAAAGGCCAGGTACGGGTTGCAGCTCGGATCCGGGCAACGAACCTCGGTACGAGTTCCCAGACCGCGGGATGCCGGGATACGGATCAGGGCGGAACGGTTGGATGCGGACCAGGCAACATATACCGGTGCCTCATAGCCGGGGACCAGACGTTTGTAGGAGTTGACCAGCGGATTGGTCACTGCGGCAAACCCTTTGGCATTTTTGGCAATACCTGCAATATACTTATATGCAGTCTCGGAAAGCTGCAGGGGCCCGTTCTCGTCAAAAAAGGCATTGGTACCGTCAAGATTGAACAGGGACTGGTTACAGTGCATACCGGAACCGTTAATACCGAATATCGGCTTGGGCATAAAGGTGGCATGCAGGCCGTATTCGGCAGCAATGGACCGAACTACCCACTTAAAGGTCAGGGTGTTGTCTGCTGCGCTCAGGGCATCGGAATACTTGAAATTGACTTCATGCTGACCCTCGGCAACCTCGTGATGAGAGGCCTCGATTTCAAAACCCATGGCTTCCAGGGTCTCGATAATCTCACGGCGGCAGTTGATTCCGGTATCGTCGGGATCAACATCAAAGTAGCCGGCCACATCATTGGTAATAGTAGTTGCATCACCGTGCTCATCTTTTTCAAACAGAAAAAACTCTGCCTCGGTACCCACATTCATGGTGTAGCCCATCTCCTTGGCATCGGCCAGGACACGCTTGAGATTGTTACGGGGGCAGCCCTCAAACGGGGTTCCATCAGACTTATACACATCACAGATAATCCGGGCGGCATTGGAACCGCTCTGATTCCTCCATGGCAGGACGACAAAGGTATCATAATCCGGCTTCAGATACATGTCAGACTCCTCAATACGGACAAAGCCGTCAATGGAGGAACCGTCAAACATCATCATACCATCCAGTGCCTTCTCGATCTGGCTGATGGGCATAGCGACATTTTTCATATAACCGAAAATGTCGACAAACTGCAGGCGAATGAAGTGCACATTCTGCTCTTCAATTGTTTTCATTATCTCGTCACGTGTCATTACTCATCTCCTTATTTTTAGATGATTGTTAAAATAATTTCGGCAGTGGCAGAATTATTCTGTTTACCATTTTACGCATACTTGCGCATTTAAAAATTACATTTGCGATTGTTTTTTAAAAATCCTTCACTCCGCTTCTTCGTCACCTATAATCTGCAACAATGTCTGCTTAATCTTCTCCAGGAGCCGGCCATCATCTACCTTGTCGCCATCAGCCGTTGTAACGTAAAAAATATCAATGAGCTGCTCCACCTCGGTGGCGATTCGTGCCCGATGAATATTCAGACTAAAATCCGACAGGGTCTGGGTCAGCTGGTACAAGGTTCCCGGACGATCACCGCCATAAGCTTCAATAACAGTGAAGCGGCGGGAGGTCTCATTGTCGACAATGACCTTTTTCTTCAACTGCTGCACCTGCCGTTTTACTCTATGGCCCACAGGCTGCAGTTTATTATGCAGCTGCAGGCCGACATCCAACCGGTAGTTGACCGCCAGGTTCAGGTCGTTTTCAAGCGCCTGCCAGTCCTGCTCATCAAACCCGGAATTTGCCACCGGCACCACATCAAGCACATCCACCACCGTCCCGTCGGGCCAGGTGAAAATCTGAGCAGCAAGCACGGAAAGCTTGTGCAGGGCCAGCACTCCACAGAGCTTGGCCAGCAGCCCCTGCCTATCCCGACTCAACATAAGCAGTGACCAGGAGCCATGCCGGTCTTCAGGAAATAACAATACCTTCTGCTGCAGAAGCGTAGACTGATCTCTGTGCATACGAAGGTGGCGGACAACCATTTCCGGGGTAAAGCTCATCAGGTAATCGGCCGGCAGCTCTTCCACTGCCATCCGTACCTGTTCACCAGGGCGCAACCGATCAGACACCTGCTCGCGCAACCAGTTAACCCCCTGTTCTTCCCCAAGCTTGTCTGTGTCAACTGTACAGCCAGCTTCCAGGCTACCCTTCACCTTCAGATACAGATCCATCAGCAGGGTCGCCTTCCAGCTCGACCAGGCAGAGGGGCCGGTGGCTTTTGAATCAGCAATGGTCAACAGGTAGAGCATGGTCAACCGGTCCATATCATTTATCAGCTCAGCAGTCTGGCGGATAAACTCCTGGTCATCCAGGTCGCGGCGCAGGGCATTTTCAGGAAGAAACAGGTGGTAACGAACCAGGAAAGCGAGGCAGTTCCTTTCCTCATCAGATTGTCCCATTCGCCGGCCTACATCATCGATCATTTCAGCACCCAGTACGGAATGGTCTGTATGATGCCCTTTACCGATATCGTGGAGCAGGGCTGCAAGGTAGAGCAGGTGCGGCGAGGAGAGTGACTGAAACAGGTCGGTTTCTTCTGCCCGCAGGCCGTCCAGCTCGGCCACGGTCTGCAACTGATGCCGGTCAACGGTATAAATATGATACAGGTCATGCTGGGCCAGGGATTCGACTCCGGCAAATTCCGGGATATAGGCAGGCAACAACCCGGTTTCAAGCATAGTCTCAAGGTTTGCCATGGAATTTTTTTCCTGCGTGAGCAGTTCTATAAAAACCCTGGCTATCCGCCTGGAGTTCCGGAAATCGTCATCCACCAGCTGCAGGTTCCTGGTCACCATCTGTCGCGTGCGATGATGGATCGGCAGACCGGTTCGGGCCGCCTGGAGAAAAACCCGCATGAGCAGATGAGGGCGCTCAGAAAGTTCAGCTTCAGTTACTGCCAGGCGAAGGGTATTGCTGCGCGCCACAATCCCTTTTTCAAGTTCACGCTCGCCCCTGTCTTTTTCAGTCAGCCCCAGGACTTCATGCACATGTTCAAAAAACAGATCCGTTACTACGGCAATGGTCTGCAGGTGGCCATACACGTGCCGCATGAAATGCTCCACTGCCAGCATTCCAGCACGGTCTTCATAACCGAATGCTGCGGCCATCTCTTCCTGATATTCAAAGATCAACTGGTCGTTATGGCGGCGGCTGATGTAATGCAGCCGGTTACGAATCCTGGCCAGCATGTTCCAGGAGGCCTCAAAATCCTTGCGTGCGTCCGGTTCCAGCATGCCGGATTCTTCCATAGCTGCAAGCCCATCCAGACCGAATATTGCCTTGGCCGTCCAGAGCATGGCCTGAATATCGCGCATGCCGCCCTTGCCTTCCTTAATATGGGGTTCAAGGAGGTAGGAGTGACTGCCGTATTTACTGCGTCGCTGCCCGCGCAGCTTTTCCATGGTACGGACAAATTCGTGCCGGTGACCATCCAGGACCTTTTTCCGGTAACGTTTCAGCAGATCCAGGTACAGGGAATCTGTACCAACGAGCATCCGGGAATCGAGCAGGGACACCTGAAAGATGAAATCATCCCCGGCAAAACGAATCGAATCCTTAACAGTGCGAACACTGTGTCCGACATCAAATCCTGCATCCCAAAGCGGATAGAGGATGGACTCGGAGACCTCCTGCATATTTTTTTTGGCTTTCCGATCATGGAGCAGCAGCAGGTCGACATCGGAAAAAGGATACAGTTCACGGCGGCCATATCCTCCCAGGGCAACCAGGGCTATAGCCCCCCTGGCCTTTTGCACTGCAGGCGATGCCTGAAAATGATCGATAATAAAGGTATCAACCAGCCCGGTATGACGAAGGAGAAGCTCATGGCCGCTCAGACCCTGTTGCCAGAGCTCTTCCAGGGCCTTCTGCTGGGCATGCAGCTCCAGAGACATCAGATAGCCTCGCGGTCCGTCTCCCCTGTACGCACACGAACAATCTGCTCTACCGGCAGGACAAATATCTTCCCGTCACCGATCTTGCCGGTACGGGCTGCCTCGACCACGGTCTCGATCACCTGATCTACCTGGACGGCATCAACGATGATCTCCATTTTTATTTTAGGCAGAAAATCAACAACATACTCTGCGCCACGGTATATTTCGGTATGCCCTTTCTGGCGACCGTATCCTTTGACCTCGGTAATGGTCATACCTTTTATTCCAATCCCATTCAGGGCATTTTTTACGTCGTCAAGCTTAAAAGGCTTGATAATGGCCTCAATCTTTTTCATCTTTATTCCTCCATATAAAAGGTGTCAGGTATTAGCTATCAGGTTTCAGCTTAAAGTTAGCCGCCTACGGCGGTTACCGATAAAAAACCAACAAATAACCTTTCGTCCTTCGTTGTCCCGGCGTGCCGGGTTGGGTTATTATACTTAACAGACATTATTAATGAGCTCAAATAGCCAATACACTTCTTGCCGGCACAGCCACACAATTCATCCTGATACCTGATACCTGACTAATTATACGCTGCCTCAGCATGTTGAGTGTAATCCATCCCCTGGACTTCATTTTCCTTGAATAAACACATCCCCATGGTGGCGTGCAGGATCTTCACCAATATCCAGGAACCCACAAAGGCGGTATCCGCTCCATTAATCACTACTCACTCCTTGAAAAATATTACAAACTTGTAAGGAATTATTTATTATTGTAACGAAAGAGGATTTTTTTCAATAGAGCCATACAATGCGCAACGGAAAACAAACGACAACCATTGTGCTGCCGAAATACTACAGGCTGTATCCAACCTCCTTATGATCAGTCACATCAAGCCCCTGAACCTCATCGTCGAGATCAGCTCGCAGGCCGATAACCGCATCAATTATCTTCAGGATAACAAAGGTCAGCACAACCGAATAAGCAATGGCCGCTGCAGCACCGATTGCCTGAATCACAAGCTGGTTGGCATTGCCGAAAAACAGTCCGTCAGCGCCATCCGGATTCCAGGCAAGCGAGGCAAAAAGCCCGGTGGCCAGCGCACCCCAGAGTCCGCCGACACCGTGCACGCCAACCACATCCAGGGCATCATCATATCCAAGCCTTGACTTCATCCGTACCGCAAAATAGCAGAGTGTACCACCGACAAGACCAATAAGTATAGCAGACAACGGGCCGACAAAACCCGCACCGGGCGTAATGGCAACGAGACCTGCAACAGCACCGGATGCCGCACCAAGAGTGGTGGGCTTCCCCTGTACCTTCCACTCGGCCAGAACCCAGGAAAGAGCACCTGCACCGGTCGCCACCTGGGTGGTAAAAAGCGCAAGCACGGCAATGGGACCCGCCGACAGAGCTGAACCTGCATTAAAACCAAACCAGCCAAACCAGAGCACACCGGCACCAAGGATGGTCATGGGCAGATTATGAGGATGCATGGCCTCACGCCCCCAGCCCTTACGCTTGCCAAGCACGATACAGGCCACCAGGGCGGCAGCGCCGGAGTTGATATGAATAACAGTACCCCCGGCAAAATCTAGCGCACCCATTTCACCAAGCCAACCGCCGCCCCACACCCAGTGACAGACCGGAAAATAGACAAAGGTTGACCAGAGAATAGTAAAGGCTACAAAGGCCGTAAACTTCATGCGCTCTGCATAGGCGCCGGTAATCAGAGCCGGCGTGATAATGGCAAACATAAGCTGAAATGCGCAGAACAGCAAATCCGGAATGGTATCCGAGTAAGGCCCGATACCTGTGGTTACCCCCTTGAGACCAACATATTTCAGACTGCCGACAAAACCACCGATATCCGGACCAAAGGCCATGGAATATCCATATAGCACCCAAATAATTGAAATTATCCCCAGACAGAAAAAACTCTGCATGGTGACCGACAGTACATTTTTTGACCTGACCAGGCCGCCGTAAAACAGAGCCAACCCAGGGGTCATCAGCATGACCATTGCCGTTGCTATCAGCATAAATGCCGTATCACCTGAATTCATTGATTCACTCCCTTTTTTACTCTCATTAATTGAATAACAGTTTTTCCGCCTGCTCAACAGGGTCAGGCATCAGTACAACAAATACACCTGTTATCAATTTCCATGCCAGTTGACAGCCATTAGCTTATCTTATTGAAATAAAAGAAAAATAAGTTATCAAATGCCGCAAACAGAAGTCTGCAGTTTTGCACAAATTTGTAAACATTGACGCAACAATATACAAATATGTGATTTTTAGGTGCTCTGCTGAGCCTGCAACACTACAGCTCTTGGGGGAAAAGGAAAACAAATCCGGGAATAGTAACCTTGCTATTTGACAACGTCCTTGAAAGGCGGTAAAATTTTTTTGTAATAGAAAATTTTGCCCCTAATTTGAAAGGACTTGAAGGGACCCGGCTTATAATATATAGAGGAATCGATGGCAAGAACGGAACGTAGACATTATATCAGGCCGGAATCTTTAAACCTTCTGGATTACCTGGTTGTTGACGATCAGGGGAGACAGGGGGACTACTCCATGGGACGCACCCTCAATGTCAGCAATGGCGGCATCCTAATGGAAACTCACATCCCCCTCCCCCAGGGCCAGCGGGTCATGGTAACCCTGGGCCTGAAAGATGAGCTGATAGATATCATGGGAAGAATCGTTTATACTACTTTTAATGCCGGCCGCCACCAAAATGGAATAGAATTTTTCCACGTTTCCGATGCCGATCAAAGAATTCTTGACCACTATATCAAAGCGTTTCACCAAAATTTTGCAGATCCCGCAGGCAGTTGAAGTTGTAGCCGGCTAAGCTCAACCATTTCGCCCGTACTCGTCGTCAAAACGAACAATATCGTCTTCCCCCAGATAACTTCCAATCTGTACTTCAATAAGTTCCAGCGGAATCACGCCCGGGTTTTCCAGCCGGTGGGTCGTACCCAGGGGAATGTAGGTTGACTCATCTTCGCGTAACAGGATTGACTGATCACCGTTTTCCACCTTTGCCGTACCGGTTACAACCACCCAGTGCTCGTGGCGATGATGGTGCATCTGCGAGGAGAGCCTGGCACCGGGATTTACTGTGATACGCTTGATCTGGAAACGATCATGAATCTCCAGGGTGGTATAGCTACCCCATGGACGATAAACGGTTGTATGGGTATGAAACTCCGGCCTGCCCTGTTTTTTCAATTTGTCAACGATCTTTTTTACATCCTGAGAGCGATCCATGGGTGCGACCAGTACTGCATCCTCAGTTTCCACCACCAGGGTGTCCCGTAGGCCGATGGCCGTGACCAGGGTATCTTCGGAGCGGATTAGACAGTTTTCAACATCCTCCAGTAGTACGTCACCACTTGTGACATTTCCATGCTCATCTTTTTGGGAAACTTCCCACAGAGCCCGCCATGATCCGATATCATTCCAGCCAAAATCCGCCTCTACCACCACAGCCTTGGCAGTTTTCTCCATCAGGGCGTAGTCAATGGAATTGGGCGGACATTGCTCCATAGCGGTCCGGTCAAAACGAAAAAAAACACCATCTCTGCTGCCGCCCTCTACAGCTTTTCCCATGCATTGCAGGATATCCGGCGCAAAATCGTTCAATTCGGCAAGGAGAATGTCTGCGGGAAAAGCAAACATGCCGCTGTTCCAGAAATAGTTTCCGTCGGCCACATATTTTTCAGCGGTTTCAAGATCCGGTTTTTCGACAAAAGAATCCACCACACCACCAACACCCCGACAGATATACCCGTATCCGGTCTCAGGATGATCCGGTACAATGCCAAAGGTGACCAGATGACCCTGAACAGCCTGTTCCTGCGCCCTGGCAACCGCCTCAACAAAGTCGTCGGGGCGGGCGATAAGATGATCCGCCGGCAGCAT
This sequence comes from Thermodesulfobacteriota bacterium, assembly GCA_034660835.1. Lineage (GTDB taxonomy): Bacteria > Desulfobacterota > Desulfobulbia > Desulfobulbales > Desulfobulbaceae > Desulfobulbus_C. The sequence continues at coordinate 3,994 of JAYEKB010000237.1, read as the reverse complement.
CAACAGTATTGCATCTTCCTGGTGCTGCTGCTTTGCAAACAGGGCTGCACCGCAGAGGGCAGGAGCGGTATCTTTTCCAAGGGGCTCAAGGAGCAGATGATATTCTGGAAATAAGTCCAGCTCCTCAACCTGACTCCGGGTCAAAAAACGGTGTTCCTCACCCACTACGATAATGGGAGGCAGTGCATCAGGCAGCAGACTGATCCGGATTAGGGTTGTCTGCAGCAGGGATTGTTCGCCGGTCAGGCTGAGCAACTGCTTGGGATACAGTTCACGAGAAAGCGGCCAGAGACGGGTGCCGGTTCCACCGGCAAGAATGACAGGTTGAATGGACATGAAAAAAACTCCGTTTTTTAGGGGTTAGTACATTAATGTTTATTTTCGAGTTTTTTGTGGCAGGAAATTCGTTTTTACAATTAAAATCAATCAGATAAATTCGAAATACGAATATAGAAATACGAAACAAATACTAAATTCAAAACAGCAAATGACCAAAACTCAGAAATACAAACAACCTACAAGATATCTACCCATGCAAGTGATATAGTATCTTTGAGACTAAAAAAAACAATTGCCAAGCTTACAGCACAACTAAAAATATTACCCTGCTACAGTTTAGAATTTTTGAATTTTGACCATTTGAATTTGTTTCGAATTTCGAGTTTCGTGCTTCGAATTTAGAATTTGCCAGTTTATTCTGGTTAGGGATTAGGGGTAAGGGACAAGCCCCCGCATCGTTCTAAACGGCTTAACCTCTTATGACCTGATTAACTCAAGCAGTTCTTCAGTCTTATCATGAAGCAACTGTTCATCGGCTCGGGTTTCCACGTTCAGGCGAAGCACGGGTTCAGTGTTTGATTTGCGCAGGTTAAAGCGGTAGTCGGAATAGGAGACAGACAACCCATCGGTATAGTCCTTTTCACCGTCACTGTACCTATCTTCCACTTTTTGAATCACCGCATCTGGATCAGCAACCGTGGAATTGATTTCACCACTCACCGGATACAATCGCATCCGTTCGTCCACCATTGCAGACAACCCTTTACCCTGCTCGCTGATCAGCTGACAGACCAGCAGCCAGGGAAGCATGCCTGAATCACAGTAACCGAATTCACGGAAATAGTGATGGGCTGACATTTCACCACCGTACACAGCGTTTTCCCGTCGCATCTTTTCTTTAATAAAGGCGTGGCCGGTCTTGGTCATTACCGGCCTGCCGCCGGCGGCACGAACCATCTCCTGCGTGTTCCAGATCAGCCTGGGATCGTGCAGAATGGTCGCTCCGGGATGGAGCCGTAACATGGCAACTCCAAGCAATCCGACAATATAATAGCCTTCAATAAAACGCCCGGTCTCATCATAGAGAAAACAGCGGTCAAAATCACCGTCCCAGGCAATGCCAAGGTCGGCACCATGCTCGCGAACGGCCCGAGCAGTGACCTCCCGCTTTTCCGGCAGCAGAGGGTTGGGTACTCCGTTTGGAAAAGTACCGTCCGGCTGATGATTAAGCTTGATAAACGTAAAAGGTAACTGTTTTTCGAGCAGATCAATAACCGGCCCGGCACAGCCGTTACCGCCATTGACGACCAGTGTGAGCGGTTTCAGCCCTCCAGGATCAATAGACGAGAGCAGGTGAGAGAGATAGAAACTTTTATCCAATACTTCCAGTCGGTTCCCAACCTTTTCAGGTTTCTGAGCAAGAGCCTTCCGGTACCAGTCTGCAGATGCAGCATTACAGGCAACCTCAAGGAGGCCGGAGTCTCTGGACATGGGCCGTGCACCCTGCCTGACGAACTTCATACCGTTATAATCGGCCGGGTTATGGCTGGCCGTGACCATGATTCCTCCGTCAACCCCGTCAGCCTCACCACTGAATACGGCAAAATACATCTCCTCCGTACCACAGAGCCCGATATCAACAACGTCAATACCTGCTCTAGTCAGCACAGTGCATAAGGCCTCAGAAATTACCGGACTGGACAAGCGCATATCCCTGCCCACAACCAGTTTTCGGGCACCAATCCTGCGACAGAAAGCCAGCCCGATGTGAGCACCAATATCACTGTTCAGCTCTGCCGGTACCCGACCACGTACATCGTAGGCAGTAAAACATTTCAGTGGTTCCGACATAATCTCCTCAACAGAAAACAAACTTTGATTGACGTAAATAAATACGTTATAGTGACCGGACAACAGACACTCTGCAGACATTTATTTACAGATTACCATATATTTAAGCCTGCAGGCAAGCTTTGCCTTATCCAGCCGGACAAAGGACAATTTGATGAAAGGAATAATTCTCGCAGGCGGCTCGGGAACACGCCTCTATCCCCTGACCCGGGTTATCAGCAAACAGCTGATACCGGTCTACGACAAACCCATGATCTATTATCCCCTGTCCGTACTCATGTTAGCTGGAATCCGGGACATTTTAATTATCTCCACCCCGCATGACCTGCCCAGGTTTTCAGAACTGTTCGGCAACGGGGATCAGCTGGGCCTGAACATTTCCTATGCCCCGCAACCCAGGCCTGAAGGACTGGCCCAGGCCTTTGTTATCGGCAAAGATTTCATCGCCGGCGACGCGGTATCCCTGGTTCTTGGAGACAATATCTTTTTCGGCCATGGCTTTGCAGACATCGTCCAGCGCTGCAGCCGGCTCACCGACGGCGGTATCATCTTCGGCTACCTGGTCAGAGACCCGGAACGTTACGGCGTTGTCGAGTTTGATACGAACAACCGGGTCATTGACATTGAAGAAAAACCTGAGCACCCGAAATCACGCTACGCTGTTCCCGGTTTGTACTTTTATGATAACAGCATAGTTGACATCGCCTCCTCTATCAAGCCGTCAGAGCGGGGCGAGCTTGAGATCACTGATGTCAACACTCACTACCTGGAACAGGGAAAACTGAAGGTGGAGTTACTGGGCCGTGGTTTCTGCTGGCTTGATACCGGCACCCACGAATCGCTGCAGCAAGCTTCAAGTTACGTACAGGCTGTCCAGGAACGACAGGGACTCAAGATCGCCTGCCTGGAAGAGATTGCCTACCGGTTAGGCTATATCGACAGCAACCAGGTTGAACGTACTGCAGCCCAGATGATGAAAAACCAGTACGGCCATTATCTGATGCGTGTACTGGAAGACACTACCCCGGACGGGACAGTCGAACAATGAACATCCTGATAACCGGCGCAAGCGGCCAACTGGGCCGTGACTGCATGCATGTCATGCAGGACGATCACAACATACATGGAAATACTTCACGCCAATTAGACATAACCAGCCTGAAGAAGGTACAACAGGAAGTGGCGGTCGTGCATCCTGATCTCATCATCAACTGCGCAGCCTATACGGCCGTGGACAACTGTGAAAAAGAACAGGATCGATGCCGGTCGGTTAACGAACAGGGGGCGGCAAACCTGGCAGAAGTCTGCGCTGCAGCCGGCTGCAGATTAATTCATATCTCAACGGATTATGTCTTTGACGGCAACAAACCGGTGCCTGAGGCATATACCGAACAGGATCCGGTATCACCGCTGTCAGCCTATGGCAGGAGCAAGCTGGCAGGAGAGCAGGCCATTGAGGCTGCCATGGACGACTTCCTTATCCTGCGCACGGCCTGGCTCTACGGCATGGGAGGAAACAACTTTCTCAAAACCATGCTGCGACTATCCGTGGCTGATCCGAAACGTACCATCCGGGTGGTTAATGACCAGTACGGTTCTCTTACCTGGACCATGACCCTTGCCCACCAGATAAAAAAGGTGCTGGCTTCAGGTCTCACCGGCATTGTCCACGCTACGGCTGATAACTATAGCACATGGTTTGCAGGGGCAAATTATTTCCTACAGACCATGAAAGTGGATTTTTCTCTGGAACCATGTACAACTGAAGAGTACCCTGCCCCGGCCCATCGGCCGACCAATTCCATTTTAGCAAACAACAGGTTAAAAGAACACGGGTTGCACGTCATGCAGAACTGGCAGCAGG
>JAYEKB010000236.1:0-2886 GCA_034660835.1 Thermodesulfobacteriota bacterium | reverse complement strand
GGATCTACGAGATTGCCAATCCGTTTTCGTTTCTTGGAACGACCTATATTGATTCCGGCTGGGCTGCGGCCCGGGCGGAAAATCCTGGTTTGATCAAGATTGATCCTTCGCCTGCCTGCTCCATGACCATTGCACTGGCAGGGTGTGCAGATAAGGATCAGTTAGCAAAAGTGTTCAGGTTGCTGCCCAAGCCGGTACTCTATAGCTTAGCAGCCAATTCCACTGACCCGGATGAACTGGTTATGCTGGCACGAAACTGCTGCCGGATGGAATTTGACCGAGACAACCAGCCGATCGGCCTGCAATACCTGGAGAGCAAAGGTGATGTTCGAGCAGACATTGATGATTTCGAACTCTTTGAGACGATAGCAAATAATTCGTATCTGCCTGATCGGTATAAAGAAGTTATGGTGTTACGTCCCGGTGTGCAGGGAGGAAGTGAGATCGTAGGCGACCAACAGCAGGGAGCCAGCCATATCTTTGAATATCTGCGCCGCAATTCGTACATTCCCTGGGGCCATTATGCAGCCAATATGGCTCACGATGCTGTTCGCTACCATACCGCTGATTTGACGCTTACAGATTTTCGAGGGTTGCGGCATCTGTATTACCAGCGTATGGTCGTTTCCCTGGCAGATCGATTTGAAATTCCCCTGGACGTTAAACGACGCAGCCTGACGGAACAGGAGCTTGAGCAACTGCGAATAGAGGTACTGGCTGCGGTGGATAAGAGTGGTCTCCATCCAGCTACGCTCTGGGGCTGGAATTTCGGCTATGATTTTTCAGGATCAGGTTATCGGCTGCATGCCTCACACCAGATGATTCACCAGCAGTTTGCCTTGGTGCCGGACGATGTGGAACTACTGGACGGCGGCAGGATGGTAAGCTACAGTTGCGGTGATCAGGTTGCCGAGGTGGTTGAGCAGTATCGGCAGGAGAATAAAAGTGATTTTTTCAGCGATTATATTCATTGTATTTACAGTAATAAACGATCTGGTGGCGAGGGCGAAAAAAGCCTGGTCGTTTATGCTGATGATAATGTAATGCTCTTTGTACCCAAGGCCCAGGTTTCGCAGTGGGAATTGCAGTTGATGGTGACTGGAGACCGGGAAGGACAGCCGGTGGGCAATGTGCTGGAAGCAGATGCAGAAGTAAGGGCATCCATTGATCGGGCAATCCTCATGGCTCAGCATATCTTTGCAGGACTTGGGGCAAAGATGGTAACTTCCATCGAATACTCGAAACGGTTGGGAATACAAAATGGTCAGAGGTTGCTGTACGCCTTTCTGCCTAAGCTGCCCTGGTCCATGGGAGCCTTCAGTGAGGCACAGCAGCGCTATATATGCGGTCATTTCCCCGAAGATTTTGCCATAGCATGCCGGGATCAGATGACAGAGGACAGAAGACGGAAGTCAGAGTAAAACAGGATGATAACATTATGAAAAAAGGATATTTCGGGCAATGGGGCGGGGCGTTTATCCCCGAGGTCCTGCATGCGACTTTTACTGAGCTTAATACGGCCTATGAAGCTGCACGGGCTGACTTAAGTTTCTGGCAGGAGTATGTGGACCTGATGGGAAACTACTCCTGCAGGCCGACCCCGCTCACCTTTGCTGAGAACCTGTCTGATCATCTCGGCGGGGCCAGGATTTATATCAAGCGGGAAGACCTGAACCATACCGGTGCCCATAAGGCAAATAACGTTATGGGCCAGGGGTTGCTGGTTAAACGGATGGGCAAGAAACGGGTTATTGCCGAGACCGGTGCCGGTCAGCACGGGGTTGCCACCGCAACCATGGCGGCTCGTTTTGGTTTTGACTGTACCGTGTACATGGGTGAAGAAGATGTGGCCCGCCAGCGGCCTAATGTGTTCTGGATGGAAAAACTTGGTGCCACCGTGGTGACGGTGACTGATGGTTCAAGAACGCTCAAGGACGCAATTAACGAGGCCTTTCGTGACTGGGTCACCAGTATGGATGATACCCATTATGTGCTGGGTACGGTTTGTGGTCCGCATCCTTTCCCGGAAATGGTGGCCTGGTTTCAATCCATAATCGGTATTGAGGTCCGCAAGCAGATTATTGAGCAGCATGGAAAGATGCCGGACCGGGTTTATGCCTGTGTTGGCGGCGGTTCCAATGCCATGGGCATCTTCCAGGGTTTTCTGGAAGAAGGTGATGTGGAACTCATTGGTGTGGAAGCGGGCGGTAAGGGCATTGATACCAATCAGCACGCCTCCCGCATGGTGGGCGACCGGGCTGCTCCCGGTGTCGCCCAGGGCTATAAGACCATGTTTCTGCAGGACTCGGACGGTCAGATGCTGGATACCCACTCCATTGCAGCAGGCCTTGATTACGTTGGAGTCTCACCGATCCTGGCGGATCTTGGAGAACAGGGGCGGGTTCGTTTTGAGGCTGCAACCGATGTTGAAGTCCTGGAGGCACTGACTCTTACAATGCGTACCGAGGGGATTATTCCGGCTCTTGAATCATCCCATGCCTTTGTTCAGGCTATAAAAGAAGCCCCGACTATGTCTAAGGACCAGGCAATTATCATCAACATGTCTGGCCGTGGAGACAAGGATATATTCACCATTGCTCATGCCTTTGATGATCCATCCTGGAAGGAGTTTATCATTGGTCGGGCGGAAGAGTATAAAACAAAATAAACAATAATATGGAACTGTACAAATGAATTTGCAACAAGATCTGCAGCAGCGATTACAAAAGAAACCCATCCTGCTGATGACTCACCTGGTGCTCGGTTATCCCTCTCTTGAGACCAACCGGGAGGTAATTCGGCAGATGGCGGAAAACGGAGTGGACTGCATTGAGCTGCAGATTCCTTTTTCCGAGCCTATGGCAGACGGTCCGGTTATTTTAAAGG
>JAYEKB010000235.1:26235-36668 GCA_034660835.1 Thermodesulfobacteriota bacterium | reverse complement strand
GCCCAGTTTCACTTACGTGACAATATTATGAGCCAGGAAGTGTTAACTGAGCTTTACTGCCCGGACTGCTCGGCAGACGTTGAGCTGAACCCTGAGTCCATGCTGATGGATAACGGCTGGGTCATTGAGTATGATATGGACCTGGCAAAATTTATGGCGGTTTCAAAGCTGATGGTGGACCCGGATTCGGTCAGGCCCGGTTTTGTCTTTGATAACGGTTACGCCTGCTGGCACGAGATGTATCCCGGCGAGCAGCAGGACGTGATGGAAGAGCGCAAAGAAATTCTTGCCCTGCAGAAAGAGGATCCCAGCCGTTACCTGAAAGAGATTTCGGCTTGGAATATTAATCGAATAGAACGGCTCAAAGCCGAAGGCTGGCGTAAGGCTCAGGCAGCCTAACCCGCTATTCATCGCTGTAACTCTTTCTTCCCCTTTGCTTCTTAAGCCGGCTGCGGTGCTTTTTGGCCTGCAGCCGGCGTTGTTTTGCGCCCCGCGATGGCTTGGTCTTGCGCCGCTTCTTATCTACATGCAGCGCATCACGCAACAGAGACGCAAAACGACTGACGGCATCTTCTCTGTTGGCACCCTGGCTGCGCCGACGATCCGCATCAAGACGCAACATGCCCTGCTTATTGATCCGCCCTGCAAGCCGCTGCCTGATCAGTTGCTTCTGGTCTGCAGTCAAGCTCTGTGAAGCCCCAATGTCAAACCAGAGTGTTGCCCGGGAATTGACCTTGTTCACATGCTGGCCGCCGCTGCCGCTGCTGCGGGAAAAGGTAAACGATACTTCGGAAAGAGGAATACAGACAGAGGGGGTAATACTACAGTGCCCATGCCTATGAATATTCATGCTCTCACCTCTCCATCCGTACTGAAGTTTACAAAAAAAATATACCGGATTGTACAACGACCTGTTACATTTCGTAATATACACGAAAAAGTTACTCTCTCTCAGAGACCAGCTCAGTCTATCTCCCGCAGAAAACATTTACAACCTTAACAAATATCCGCCTGCCATGATTGAAATGTACCTGACCATTGCTATCCTTGCCCTGACCTTTGGTCTGCTTATTTTTTCCAAGCTGCCTCCGGCTGCTATTTTTGTCGGAGCATTGACACTGACTATCACCTTCAAACTGGCACCACTTGCTGATTCGCTCAAGGGTTTTAACAATCCCGGCGTGCTCACCGTCGGCGCCCTGTTTATGATCGCCGCCGGCATGTACTCCACCGGGGCCATCTCCATCCTCAGCGATAAACTCATTGGCCGGCCGAAATCCGTGCTCCAGGCACAGCTGAAAATCCTGCCCAACATCGCCTTTGGTTCTGCATTTTTAAACAACACACCACTGGTGGCCATGATGATCCCGGTTATTCGGGATCTCTCCCGCAGTTGCGGCCTGGATGCCAAAAAACTTTTCATCCCGCTCAGCTATGCCTCTATCCTTGGTGGAACCTGTACCCTGATCGGTACGGCCTCCAACCTGGTTATCTCCGGCATGATAACAGATACTCTTGAGCATGGAGGAGATAACCTGCCGCACATGGAACCGGTCAGCCTGTTTGGTCTCTCCTGGGTTGGTGTGCCCATAACCGTTGCCGGCCTGGCTTTTATGATGCTTTTCGGTAAATGGCTGCTGCCCAAAACGTTTAAGAGTAAAGATGCGCTTGGCCGGCAGGAACGCCGTTATTTCAGGGTGGAGCTGAAGGTGAATCCCGAAGGACCCCTCGTTGGTAAAACCATTGAACAGGCCGGACTGGCATCACCGGAAGGATTTTACATTATCTGTTTTCTGCGCAGGGAAAACAAAATAGAGTTTGGCGCCGGGACAGTGTTGCAGCCAAATGATTTCATAGCCTTTGCAGCCGACATTGACGGGGCAAAGTCCCTGTGGGCCACCATAGGTCTGGAGCCGATATATTCCACAAATAAAGACAAACCGGAACGCTACCGCCATCACCTGGTGGAAGTGGCATTGTCCAACCAAAGCTCCTTTCTCGGACAGCGGATCGGTGACCTGGCGGAAGAGGATCGGGAGTACAAAGTCTGGCTGGTGGGGATGGCCCATGAAGGTGCTGCAATGGACTACCCTCTGCGGGATGCAATTCTCCAGGTCGCTGACGTAGCATTACTTGAGGTCAGGGATACGTTCTTCTATCGCAACCGTAACGAAGTCGACTTTTCCATGACCAAGAGATTGCGGGGTGCCCGCATCCAGCGCACCGACAAGGCTGTGCTGGCCACCCTGATCACCCTGGCCATGATCACAACCGTTACCATGGGCTGGCTGACCATGCTTAATGCCGCTTTGCTGGCCGCAGGCGCCATGCTGCTCACCGGCTGCATGGACCTGCCCAGCGCAGGCAAGAGTGTGGATTTTTCCACCCTGATTGTCATCGCCTCGGCCATGGGCCTTGAGGCTGCTGTAACGGCAAGCGGACTGTCAGCCTCCATTGGCAGCATGCTTGGAGCACTGGGCGGAGACAACGTCTATCTGGCCCTGACCGTGGTCTTCCTGGGGTGTATCCTCATGGATGCCATGGTCACCAATGTGGCCTCGGCCGTGTTCATGTTTCCCATTTCCCTGTACATTGCCCAGGGACTCGGAGTCAGTTTCATGCCCTTTGCCATCACCGTGATGGTAGGGGCCTCATGCTCTTTTATCTCACCGGTAAGCTACCAGACCAATTTAATGGTCTACGGGCCGGGTGAATACAAATTTGCCGACTTTGTGAAGATCGGCATTCCCCTGTCCCTACTGGTCGGTGTGATTACAGTGCTGCTTACACCGATGTTTTTTCCATTTCATCCTTAAGATCAGCTGAGAAGGCGGGGTTTGCCAAAAAATCCTTGCGCGCGTATTCAGCATAGGCTGCGCCCACGTTGGCAAAAATATTATACACCGAGTGGACTCCCATCCCGCTTAGTTCTTCGGCCTGATCCTCAAAGCGGGCCGTGGCTGCCAGAAAGCCCTTATAACCGGCCTTGTGCAGCTGCTCGACCGCTATTACATTTGCTTCGTGCCTGGCCATACATAAAGAGATCAACCTGACCTGGTCCGGATTGATCTTGTCCCAGAAATCCAGATCCGTTACATCTCCAAAGAGTACGTCACGTTCAGCCTCCTGGTGCTTCCGGACAACCTCCCTGTTATTATCCATCCCAATCACCTTCCGACCATAGGTGGTACAGGCATTATCATAGGCTCCGGTACCGATCCGTCCCATACCAAAAATCAATATATCCGCATCCAGTTCAATAGGCTGGTCTGCCGGGTGGTGAACAGGTTTTTCACAACGCTTGAACAGGTCCCTGAAGCGGCCATAAATGTCATAGACAGAGCTGTTGAGAGGAGCTCCGGCGATAAACGAGATGGTCAGTGCCATGGCAATCAAAACCAGCCAGGAACTGTCCAGCCAGCCGCTTTTCACACCCACTGCGGCAACAATAAGACCAAACTCGCTGTAATTGGCCAGCGGTACGGCTGTGAACAAGGCGGTCCTTGAACGAAAATTAAAGCGGCTCAGCATGGAATAAAACAGCCCGCCTTTAAAAATGATAAATAAGCCCAGCAGCACACTGACCAGTAGAATCTTTGCATCGGGAAGTCCCGATAGGCCGATACTTAAGAAAAAGGCGACCAGGAAAAGATTTTTAAATCCCATCAGGGTATAGCCCAGCTCTTTGGCTTTGGGGTGGGAGCCAATCAGAATCCCCATGACCAGAGCCCCGAGATCCGCCTTTAAACCGACAAACTCAAAACTGGCAGCACCGGCTACCAGGGCAAGGAACAACCCCAAAAGAGCCAGCAGTTCACCATGTCCGGTGAGGTCAAGTAATTTAAAAAACAGCGGTCGCAGCAGGAAGAGCAGGGGCAGGGCCAATGCCCAGACCGAAGGCACCTTTCCTGCAGACACGGTCAAAAAGACAACGGCAATGATATCCTGCATAACCAGGATACCCATGGCTGTTGCTCCGTGCAGGGCGTTCAGTTCACCGCGATCTTCCAGGATCTTGATGGCAAAGACGGTACTGGAAAAGGAAAGGGCAAAGCCGATCAGAATCGCGGTGAGGACAGGCACCCTGCCCAGCAGCGGTGTAAAGGTAAGCAGGAAAATTACTCCGCCCAGCACCACCGTAGTCACCAGCATATGCAGGCTGGTGCCCAGCCAGATTTCCCTGCGCAGCAGGCTTTTAACATCAAGCTTCAAACCGATGGTGAACAGCAGCAGGGTAACACCAAGATCAGCCAGTTCCTGCAGTGCTTCCCCGGCCTGGCGAATCCCGAGGCCGTTTAAGAGAAAACCGGCAGCCAGAAAACCGATCAGGGGCGGTAGCTTGAGCAGACGGGCAATAAAGCCGCAGAGAAAGGCGAAGGAAATCCAGGCAGCGTCAACAAGCCAGATGGGAGTAGTATCCATATTAGTTAAGAGTGGATAGTTGAGAGTTGAGAGTTATTAACTGGCGCTGCGTCGAGTCAACCACTTACAGGATCTGCTCCAGGAATAAAATGGTCCGCTCGTGGGTGGGATTTTCAAAGAAATGATCCGGTGTACCCACCTCAACGATGGCGCCTTCATCCATGAAGACCACCTGGTCGGCGACTTCCCGGGCAAAGCCCATTTCATGGGTTACCACCACCATGGTCATACCCTCTTTGGCCAGGGCCACCATGACCTCGAGTACCTCACCGATCATCTCCGGGTCAAGGGCCGATGTGGGTTCATCAAAGAGCATGATCTTAGGTTCCATGGCAAGTGCCCGGGCAATGGCCACCCGCTGCTGCTGACCACCGGACAGCATGACGGGATAGCTGTCCGCCTTTTCGCGGATCCCCACCTTGTCCAGCAGGGTCAGGCCGAGCTCGTTGGCCTGACTCTCAGTCATATTTTTTAACTTGATCGGGGCAAGAGTCAGATTTTCCAGCACTGTTTTGTGTTTGTAGAGGTTAAAGCTCTGGAACACCATCCCCATTTCCATACGAATCCTGTTGATGTCTTCAGCCGGATCAGAGAGATCATGGCCGTCAACAATGATGGTACCTGAATCGATGGTCTCCAGCTGGTTAATAGAGCGGAGCAGAGTGGACTTGCCGGATCCGGACGGACCGAGCACCACCACTTTTTCGCCCGGGGTCACATCAAGACTGACGTTATCCAGGGCCTTGAATGTTCCAAAATACTTATCGATATTTTTAATGCGGATAATGGGATCAGCGTTTTTCATAATGGCTGAGGCGTTGCTCCATAATGGATATAATCTTGGAAAGGATCAGAGTGATCAGCAGGTACACCAGTGCAATCATGGTGTAGGTTTCAAAGTAGTTGAAACTCTCGGCCGCATACTCGCGGCCACGACGCAGGATATCTGAAACCGCCAGGATGGACACCAGAGAGGTGTCTTTCAAAAGGGCGATAAACTCGTTGCCCACCGGTGGCAGAATTGTCCGCCATGCCTGGGGCAGGATCACGTAGCGCATGGTCTGGGCCTGGTTGAAGCCCTGGGACAATGCTGCCTCGCTCTGGCCGAAATCAATTGACTTGATACCGGCCCGGAACACTTCGCCCATGTAGGCACCGTAACAGAAAGACATGGCAATGACGGCAGCCATGATATCCGGTACCCGGACAAAACGTCCCAGGGCAAAATAGATATAGAACAACTGCACCAGCAGCGGAATGCCCCGCACGACCTCAACATAGAGCGAGGCAGCCAGGTTGATAAAACGATTCTTTGAAATGCGGCCCAGCCCTGTCAGCAGGCCGATGACCAGGGCCAGGGAAATAGACAGAATGGTTACCTCAAAGGTGACCAGAACTCCGTCGGGAATAAAAGTAAGTACCCGGCCATAGGTGCTGGGGTCTTTCAACGGCAGGGCAATCAGCAACCCAATGGTTCCAAGCAGGGCAATCCACCAGGCCGACACCATCCCCCTGTCATCCGGTTCCGGGATGGCGGCACCGTCTCCGACATCGATTTTTTTTACATCACATTCGGCCATAAAAAGCTCACGTTCATCATAAAAAAAGAAGGCCGGACCCGGCAAAGGATCCGGCCTCAGAAGAGTTAAGGGAGTGGAAATGAATAAATCATTGGAATTTGCGCCATGATTCAGGTCAGGTTTAGTCGATCCGATTGAACAAAACCGCAGGCGTAGCAGGGCTACGTTGAGGATTTTGTGATTGAGGAGCGGCTAAAGATGGCCTGAAGCATGGATGCAAAAACGATGAATTATCTGTTTACAGTCCCTAAGCCTGGATTACTGACCAATCCATTTCTTTTTCAGTTCCTTATCAATGCCTTTGGCCTTGACCGCCTCAATTCCCTTGTTTATCAGGGCCAGGACTTCCTTATTGCCTTTTTTTACAGGAAAGCCGTAATATTCCGGCTTGTCACTCTTGATCACACCGGCAATTTTCAGGGTGTCTTTGTACTTGATCAACGCGTAATTGGCAGCAACCGGGTCGTCACAGACAACAGCAGCGATACGGCCCACGTTGAGGTCCTCCATGGCAAGACCAATCTCGTCATACGATTTTGCCGTCAGGCCCTCAGCAGCCTTGATGGCAAAATAACCGGTGGTGCCGATCTGGCCGCCGACCTTTTTACCCTTCAGGTCGGCAAGGCCTGCAGCCTTGGAATCCTTCTGGACAATCAATGCCTGCTGAACAACAAAGTACGGCTCAGAAAAATCCATTTTTTTCTGCCGCTCTTCTGTTATGGATACAGAAGAGCTGATGGAATCATATCTACCCGATGCCAGACCGGCAAAAATACCGTCCCAGGCCGTGTTCTTAAATTCAGCTTTAAAGCCTGCCTCTTTACCTGCAGCTGTCAGAAAGTCAATGGAATAACCGACAATATTCTTGTCGGCATCAACAAATTCCATGGGCGGCCAGGTGGCATCGGTTGCAAACACAAGAGTTTTCTCAGCCCAGGCAGAACCGCACATAACTGCCAGGGTAACCAGGGTCAATACAGCTTTCTTCAACATAGTAGTCTCCTGAAGTGTGATTAAAACAAATAGATAACCAGTACCTTCCTCTACCATTGTCAGCAGATGCTGGCAACAAAAGAGATACAACAGGATAAAAAACTCTTGTCTCCTTACCCGGTGCCCTGCCCACAACACAGCTGTTCCATGCCCCCTGAAACCATAATTTTTCTTGACGTTACAGAGTGTATACAGGTACATTCAACAAATCCAATTATCATTTTGTGAACATATCAACGAGGATTTGCCATGAAAACCTTCCTGACCCGTATGCTCCTCATTACCTTTCTGAGCCTATCACTTGCCCTGATAGGCGGTTGCGCTAAAAAAAGCGTAGAACCATACACGCCCCAAGCAGGTGAAAATATGCCGGAAGGACAAAGTATCGGCTCCACTGACGTCCGGAGCCCGGGTACCATCACGGAAGAAAATATGGGACCATCTGAGGACACTCTTGATGCCGGCAGCGGCACTGGTGAAGCTGTGGGCGGTTTTGGCGATCAGAACTCCGACGAGTACAAGAAAAAATACGGCCGATCTTCACCCCAGATGCAGCCGATCTACTTCAACTTTGACCAGGCCACCATCCGTGAAGACCAGATTCCGCGCATGGAACAGAATGGACAATACCTGAAAGACAACCCGGCCGGTAGTATTGTTATTGAAGGAAACTGTGATGAACAGGGTACCAACGAGTATAACCTCGCCCTGGGGGAGCGCAGGGCCATAAATGCCAAAAACTACCTGATCTCTCTTGGGGTGGAAGAATCCCGCATCCGGACAACTTCCTACGGGGAAGAACGCCCCCTGTTCACCGGCTTTGATGAGTTTGACTACTCTCAAAACCGCCGCGACGATTTTATAGTAGAATAACCTCTTTTCTTTTATCGCTCCTGTCTTCATAGCCGGACAGCTTCCGCTGTCCGGCTTTTTTACGCCGGCTGAAAGCCACCAAAAATATTTTTGCTTTAATAATCGTTTTTCCTTGACAGGGGAATGGTTACTAACTACTCTTGAAACAAATTAACACTTGACAGCAGGTATTTATAATGGAAAAAACACTGAGAATGACCCACCAACGTGAAGTAATACTTGATGAGCTGGGTAAAAGTAAAAATCACCCCACCGCCGATTCTCTGTATGAAAAGGTAAAAAAAAGGTTACCGCGTATCAGTCTGGCTACGGTGTACCGGAACCTTGAAATCCTTTCTGAAGCCGGGATGATCAAGAAGCTTGAGATCAGTGGTCGCCAGAAACGGTTTGACTGGGATCTTGATCAGCACGATCATATATTCTGTGTCCAGTGCCGTCGGGTGGATAACATCGAGCTGGAGCGGGAGCAGAAGCTTTCTCTGCCGTCGGAGTATGACCTGGGCTACCAGATAGCCGGCTGCCGGGTCGAATTTTTTGGAGTCTGTCCCAAATGCCAGAAGAAAAATGCGCGTGCAAAAAAGAAAAAGGGAGGTAAAAAAATGGGTTGTAAGACAAAATCCTGTGCGAGCGGAGAATTGAATGACCGCCAGCGTGAGGTACTTGAGGCTCTTGCAAAATGCAAAAAAGCCTGTGGATCCAAAGATATTGCCGCTGCCACCTCACTTGAGCCTAAACAGATCAGCTGCCAGATTACCGCCTTGAAAAAGAAAGGGTACGTGGGCAGTCCGGTACGGTGCAAATACGAGATAACCAAAGACGGCAAGAATGCCCTGTAAGAAGGAGACGGAACAATGGCTGATTTGAAGGGTTCCAGGACCGAAACCAATATCATGACCGCCTTTGCCGGCGAGTCCCAGGCCCGCAATCGCTACTCCTTTGCTGCCAAGGCTGCCAAGAAAGAGGGCTTTGTCCAGATTGCTGCCATCTTTGAGCGCACCGCAGAACAGGAAAGGGCCCATGCCAAGACCCTGTTTAAACTGCTGGAAGGCGGTGAAGTTGAGGTACAGGCTTCCTTTCCTGCCGGTACCATAGGCACCACCATGGAAAACCTCGAAGCTGCTGCTGCAGGGGAAGAGCACGAATACATAGAGATGTACCCCGAGTTTGCTGAAATCGCCAAAGAAGAAGGATTTCCCGTCATCGCAGCCATCTTTACAGCCATTGCCAGGGCGGAAAAACAGCACGCCAAACAGTATCGAGACTTTATCGCCAACCTGAAGGATGGACGGGTCTTCAAACGTGAAGACACCGTTATCTGGTACTGCGCAAAATGCGGCTATATTCACGAAGGTACAGAGCCGCCTAAAAAATGTCCGGCCTGCGCCCACCCCCAGAGCTACTTTGAACTACTTGCCGAAAACTGGTAACAGGTCGGCAAGCTGCGTTTAATATATAATGGCGGATACAATTATCCGCTGCTGACAACAAATAAACAACGGAGAATACTACAATGAGCACTTTAGTCACCAGGCAGGCGCCTGATTTTACCGCAACAGCAGTAATGGGAGACAACTCCTTTAAAGAAGATTTCAAGCTGTCCGATTATCAGGGCAAATATGTAATCCTTTTCTTTTACCCCCTGGACTTCACCTTTGTCTGCCCTTCTGAGATCATTGCCTTTGACAAGGCTCTAGGCAAATTTCAGGAAAAAGACTGTGAAGTTATCGGTGTATCCATTGATTCCCAGTTCACCCACTGGGCCTGGAAAAATACCCCTGTCAATGATGGAGGTATCGGCAATATTCAGTACCCGCTGGTTGCAGATCTGGACAAGAAAATTTCCCGCCAGTATGGCGTGCTGTTGGACATGGGCGTTGCGTTGCGCGGAACCTTCCTGATTGACAAGGAAGGAGTTGTACGCCACGCAGTCATTAACGACCTGCCCCTTGGCCGCTCCATTGACGAGGCATTGCGCATGGTTGATTCCCTTGAATTCCACGAGACCCATGGCGATGTCTGTCCGGCCAACTGGAAAGCAGGTGAAGATGCCATGACTCCCACAGCTGAAGGCGTTGCAGATTACCTGGCAAAACATACTGATTGATCAAAACCAGTATAAACCGTGATTAAGCCGGGTGTTGATGACAACCGTCCCACATCCGGCCCTTTTTAAGGAGAAGTTACCATGACAAAGAAAAACGAAGTATACAAGTGTCCCCTGTGTGGAAATATTGTCGAGGTCATGCATACCGGTGCCGGTGAACTGGTCTGCTGCGGCCAGCCCATGGACCTGATGGCCGAAAATACCGTTGATGCCGCCCAGGAAAAACACGTCCCTGTTGTGACAAAAGAAAATAACGGCATTAAAGTGGTTGTCGGCAGTGTGGCCCATCCCATGGAGGACAAACACTGGATCGAGTGGATTGAGCTGGCTGCCGACGGCAAAGTGTATCGCCAGAACCTGAAGCCCGGCGACGCTCCGGAGGCCTTTTTCTGCTGCATTGATGCCGCCGATATTACTGTTCGGGCTTACTGCAACCTGCACGGTACCTGGAAGGCCTGATA